>DAOSOK010000031.1 GCA_035373905.1 Candidatus Ozemobacteraceae bacterium
AACGGCTGTGCCTTGTCGGTCTGGAGGAATTATATTTTACTCGTGATAGCTGTTGCCTAACATATGAGACGAGTAGTAGTGAATCATGTGGTCCCTCAATTTCCGAACATGAAAGGGAGTTGAACGTGAACGCTATCGTTTGAGTGAGGCAGGTGTTTCGAGGCCGTGGGTGAGCATCAGAGGCTCGTCGGCAAGGAGGGTGTCGATCGGGCCGTCGGCGACGAGGCGGCCGCCGTCGATGAGGATGGCGCGAGCGCACAGGCTTCGCACCCACTCGAGGTCGTGGGTGACGATCAGCAGGGTCTGGCGCAACCCCTGCAGGATCTCGGACAACTGGCGGCGACCGCGCGGGTCGAGGTCACCGGTCGGCTCGTCGAGGGCGAGAACGGACGGTTCGCAGGCAAGCACGCCGGCGATCGCGACCCGGCGCTTTTCACCGCGGCTGAGCTCGCTGACCGGCCGGTCGGCTAAATCCTTCAGGCCGAACCGCTCCAGGACCGCGGCGACGGCATCCGCACCGAAGTCGGCCCCGGCCGGGCCTGCCAACTGCCGGGGTCCGTAGGCGACGTCCTCGCCGACCGTTTCGCAGAACAACTGGTCGTCGGGGTCCTGGAACACGATGCCGACCCGTCGCCGGATCTCGGCCAGGTGCGGAGCAGCAACCGGCAGGTCGTCGACGCGGATCGCCCCGTCGGCCGGACGGCCGTCGGGCAGAAGTCCGTTCAGGTGCAGAAGCAGGGTCGATTTTCCGGCCCCGTTCGGGCCGATCAGCGCAACCCGCTCGCCTTTTTTTATAGAAAATGTTATTGATTCGAGCACGTTCCTGCCGCACGGCCAGGAGAAGCGGAGATTCTCGACCGAGAGGGCTCCGCCGCTCATTGCCAGCCTCTCGCGAGCATCGCCCGGTAGACGCGCTCCGCGCGGGAGACGGCCCGGGCGAACAGGGCACCGAGCAGGGCGCTTTTCGCCGCCCAGGAGGTTTCCTCCGCCCGGGAAAAACAGCGGGAGCGGCGCGCCCGTTCGAGCCTGAACGCCTCCTGGCGCAGGAGACCGCCGTAGCGGATCAGCAGGAGCATCGTTCCGACGAGATCGGCGGAGATGCCGCGCGCTCTCAGCCAGCGGGCGAGGTCGGCGGGCGGCAGGTGGGCGGAAAGAAGCAGAAGCGTCCCCAGCGCGAGCAGACCGCGGACGGCAAGCCCGATGCCGGCTGCGGCATCCCCGGCAACCCAGCCGCGGACCACGGCGCCGGCAAGGATCACGAGAGCGACCCGACCGCCGTTCGACCGCCGCGCCAGGCCGGGATCGGTGATCCGATACCCGGCGAACAGAAGAACGGCGTATGCCGCGTGGCCGACCGAAACGGGGCCGGGCAGTGCGAGCATGAGCAGGATCGCGGCGAGGGTCACGGCGAGTTTTACACCGACAGATATTGAATGAGACGCCATCGCGGCCAGGAGGGAGCGCCGGTCAGTCGCCGGCGACGGGCACCCGTTCGCGGCGGGCGGCTAGACGTCCGGCGGCGAGGACGAGCAGGGCGGTGACGATGGCGCCAAATGTACCGGCAAGGATTGTTCCCCACGTCGAGCCGAGGGCCGGAATCGCATAATCGGGACAGAGACCGGCGACGAGCGGCTCAGCAGCGCGCCCCTCGAAACCCAGGTTTCCGGCAACGGCTTCGAGGCCGTCCGGCCACGGGCAGGCCCAGGGCGAGGCGAACAGCGCCAGCCCGGCCGCCGCCACGAACACGACCGGCACCAACGACATCCCGGGTGCCTGTCCTGCCCGCGAGAGGAGTTCCAGTTCCGCCGTCAGAGAACCGCGCCGCCTGACGGAGCGCACGATCAGCGCCGTGATGATCCCCTCGCCAAGCCCGATCAACGCGTGAATTCCTGCCATAGCCGGCACGACGAGGCTCCACGGGGCCATGCCGGAGAGAGCCAGCTGGCCGGCGCAGGAGAGCGCGGCGAGCATCGTTCCCGCCCAGCCGGCAATCCCGGCCGCGACGGCCGAGGCGTTTACATTCTCCCTCACCCTGCGGATGCGCTGCAGGAGTGCCCAGACAAGATATCCGCCGAGGGGGGCGAGAAGGGCCATGTTGAACAGGTTGGCTCCCAGCGCCGTGATGCCGCCGTCGGCGAACAGCAGACACTGGACCGTCACGACGGCCGTCATGACCGTGACGGCGGCCGCCGGACCGAGCAGAATCGCCATCAGCACCCCGCCGATCAGGTGACCGCTCGTGCCGCCGGCGACGGGAAAGTTGATCATCTGGGCCGCGAATACGAACGCCGCCCCCAGGCCGAGCAGGGAAACGCGCCGCACGCCCCGTTCGGCACCGCACGCCGTATCGGCGAATCGGCCAGCATACAGTCCAATTCCCGTAAGACCGCCAGCGGCAACGGCTGTTTTCAGATCGAGAAATCCATCAGGTATGTGCATGATGCCGGGAGTATATCCTACCCATGTCACTCTTTGCAAGAAGCCGATGAACATTGAATCCGAGAAGTATCCTCCCCTTCCTGCGACACAGGGTCCATCCCGCCCTGCCGGGCGCACCGAAAAACCGGGCCTGCCTGTCGGCAGACCCGGTCTTGTGAATGGGGATTCCTTTTGGTCGGGCTCGGGATCATCCCGTTGAAGCCCGGCCCAGGTTTATTCTCAGAAAACGGCCCACTGCAGCAGGTTGGCGCGGATGAAGAGCAGCTTTCCAGAGGCGGTGCGGATCCCGACGATCGCCTGGGTCCACTTGGTCCCCTTCGCCTGGCCGAAGGTCAACGGGGCATCTTCGATCGATTTTTCAATGGTATACCAGCGTTTGGTGTCGGGGCGTTCGGAAACCTGGCGCAGATCGCGGAACCAGACGTCTTTGCTGCCCACCAGCCACAGGTAGTCGAGGCTTGCACCCTCGGGCAGTGACTGCTTCGTGGTTTCAGAGACAACCAAGTCAACTTTGGCGGGGCGGTCGAAATCATAGGGGGTCTTCAGATCGGCCCAGATCGTGGCGGAAAGGCGAAGCGTACGCTCATCGAAGGAAACGGTCGCCGGGGCCTTCTTCACCATCTTCAGGTCGATCCCCTGGACCGAGCCCTGCAATTCGGTGAGATACCGATCGGTCGCATCCGGAGAGGACCAGGCCACGCCGCCACTCAGCAGAGCACAAATCATGAGCACCATCGAAACGAGCTTTTTCATATTTCCTCAACTATTTTTATTTGTATCCTGTTCTCGGCTTACGGGAAGCACTACTGCAAGCCTCATGCCAACAGAAACATTTCTCTCGATGGGCTTGATCGGCGCAAATCCCCGACCTGTCATTCGCGTATTGTGATTCGCGCATGACGAAAACCAAGCAGCCGGGTGATGAAATTCGGGCCGCGCAAGCACAACGGAGTGCCGCCGGGGACAATGCGACGTCAGATGAAGCGTGCCAGGAAGCCCCGGATGCTCGTCACGATGCCGTCGACGATGACGTAGACGACCGGGATATAGGTGAGCGTCAGCACCGTCGAAACGAGGAAGCCGCCGATGACGGTGATCGCCAGCGGCTGGTAAAAGTCGGCGCCGGCGCCGATGCCGAACGAGAGGGGCAGCATGCCCAAAATCGTCGTGAGCATCGTCATCAGGATGGGCCGGGTCCGCACGATGCCCGACTCCAGCGCCGCCTGTTCCCGGCTGATACCACTCGCCTTGCGGCGTTCGATGATGTTGTCGATCAGGATGATGCCGTTGTTCACGGCGATGCCCGCGAGCATGATGACGCCGATCATCGCGGTGATCGAGAAGGCGAAGCCGTACAGGCGCAGGAACGCGATGACGCCGATGATCGACAGCGGGATCGTGAACATGATGATGAACGGGTACGCGAGCGACTCGAACTGGCTCGCCATGATCATGTAGACCAGCAGAACCGAGGCGAGCAGGGCAATCGACAGGTTCCGGAACGCCTCGACGCGCTCTTCCTCGTCACCGCCGAAGTTGATCTCGTACCCGACCGGCAGCCGGATATCCTTCAGGACCCCTTGGATATCCTGGACGACGGCCTGGATGGGCCTGTTTTCGATATCGGCCTCGACCTTCACGAGGCGCTTGAGGTTCTTGCGCTCGATGCGCGTGTAGCCGCGGCCTTCGAACACGTTCGCAACCTGGGCCAGGTTGATGTTCGTCGTCGCGTCGAGGTTCAGTTCGAGGCGGCGGAATGCGTCGACCCGGTCCTTGACGCTGTCGGCGGCCTCGACCCGGATGTCGTATTCCTCGTTGTCCTCCTTGTACTGCCCCGCAATCGTGCCGTACACATAGGAACGAACCATTCCGGCGACCGTGCCAAGGTCCATCTTCAGGTCGCCCAGGCGCGTGCGGTCGAACTCGACCTTGATCTCCGGCCGGCCGGTCTTCACGCCGCTGTCGATATCCTTGAGACCCGGAACGGATTTAATCTTTTCAGCAATCTGGAGGCAGATCGGCTCGATTACGGCGAAGTCGTCGCCGCTCACTTCGATCTGAATCGGCTTTCCACCCTCGGGACCGCCCATTTTGGGCTCGTTATAGGCGACCGTTCGATACCCCGGAACGGCGGCGATGGCAGGTCTAAGCTCGCGAACGACGTCGTTGGTCGTTTTCGTCCGCTCCTCCTTGGGCCGCAACACGACCGTGATGTCGCCTTCGCCGAGCTTGAGGTTCGTGATGATCTTCTCGATCTCGGGAACCAGCCTGAGTTTTTCTTCCATAGCTTTCGCTATTGCATCGACCTTCTCGACGGACGTTCCCTCGGGGGCTTCGAAATGCAGCACGAACGTGCCACGATCCATTTTCGGAAAGAACTCGAGTGCGGGCATGAATGCGAACGACTTCCAGAACACGCCGATCATCAGGAAAAAATAGGCCCAGCGCCGCCACGGCTTCGCAAGCAGCCACCCGAGAACGACGGAATACACCCGTTTGATCGCGTTCATCAGCGGCTCACGCGGCTTCTTCCCGATCTTGAGGCCGTAGGCGCACATCAGCGGCACGACCGTGACGGCGACGACGAGCGACGCAAGCAGGGAAAAGACGATCGTGGCCGACATGTTGAGGAAGATTTCGCCGACGACGCCCGGAACGAATGCGATCGGCAGGAACACGACGATGGTCGTGAGGGTGGAGCCCATGATGGCGACGTACATCTCGTTCCCGCCCTCGATCGCGATCTCGCGGCGGTCCTTCTCGCCCCGTTCGACGAGCAGGCGGTAGATGTTCTCGAGAACGACGACGGAGTTGTCGACGATCATGCCGATGCCGAGAGCGAGCCCGCCCAGGGTCATCAGGTTCAGCGTCATGCCCTTCTTGAGGAACATCATCGCGAAGGTGCTGACGACGGCCAGCGGGATGCCGACACCGATGATGACCGTCGAACGCACGTTCTTGAGGAACAGGAACAGCACGATGACCGCCAGGACGGCGCCCATAGTCGCGTTGTCCTTGACCATCTGGATCGAGTCGCGAATGAACTCGGAGCTGTCGTTCCCGATGGTCAGCGTGATTTTCTTCTTGTAGGCCTCTTCGAGCCTCGGAAGTACCTTTTTGACGGCGTCGGAAATCTCGACGGGGTTGGCGCCGGCCTCCTTCTTGAGGGAAAGGGTGACCGCGGGCTTGCCGTTGAGGCGCGACACCGACTCGATCTCCTTGTATCCGTCCTCGATACGCGCCAGTTCTGACAGATAGACCGGCCTGCCGTCGATGTTCCGCACGACGATGCCGCCCAGATCTTTCGGGGTGCGCACCTCGCCCTCGGAGCGGACGAGGTATTTGAAATTGCCCTCGGTGATGTTACCGACAGAGGTATTCTGGTTGTCGTTCGCGACGGCGCCGATCACGTCGTTGATCGTGAGCTTGAACGCTTTCAGCCGGTTGGGATCGACCTTGACGCGGATCTCCCGCTCGAGGCCGCCGAGCACTTCGACGTTTGCGACGCCGCCGATGCGCTCGAACGAGGGCTTGATTTCCTTGTCCGCGATCCGTCGCAGCGTTTTCAGATCCAACTCGCCGCCCATCGACACGTTCAGCACGGGCTGAGCGTTGATATCGAGCTTCGCGACGGTCACCTGCTCGATGTCGCGCGGCAGCTTGCGCTTCGCGATGTCGACCTTCTCGCGCAGGTCGACGGCGGCCAGGTCGATGCCGGTTCCCCAGTTGAACTCGATCATGATCCAGGAGTAGCCCTCGAACGAGTAGGAGGTGACGCGCTTGATGTTCTCGACCGTGTTCACTTCCTCTTCGATCTTGCGGGTGACGATGTTTTCCATCTGCGCCGGATCGACGCCCGGATACGGCGTCTGGATGAAGGCAAGCGGAAAATCGATGTTCGGGAACAGGTCCACGCTGAGTCCGTAGAGCGCCCCCAGGCCGAGGAGCATGGCACAAACCATGACCATGCTGACCGTGATCGGGCGTTCAACCGAGATTCGCGGCAGATCCATGAATGACCCCCGTTTCTATCTGCGACCCGATGTCGGAGCCGGACCGGCGACGGGCTCCGCGGCTTCCGGGCCGGCCGATATCCGGATTTCCGCTCCGTCCGACAGGTTGTCGGCGCCGACCGTCACGATCGTGTCGCCTGCCCGGATCTCACGAACGGCGCATCGTTCCTTGTCGCGGGCGATCACGGTCACGGGAATCCTGCGAGCCCTGGTCCCCTCGACGGTATAGACGACCGGGGCATCCGTCGGGCCGCTCAGGGCCGTGATCGGAATCAGCGGCACTTCCGGGAATTCCTTCAGCACGATGGTTCCGGTGATGAACATATTCGGCTTCAGCTTCAGGTCGGCGTTGTCGACGAGGATGCGAACGAGGAACGAGCGCGACTCGTCGCCGTAGAGATCGACGAACGCGACCGTGCCGGCGTGGCTCGAGTTCACGGCCGCCTTCTGCCCGATCGCGATTTTGTTGATCTGGTTTTCGGGGATGCGGGCGTCGATGTAAACCCGGCCGATGTCGATGACCTTGCCCAAGACCATGCCAGGCGTGACGCTCTGGTTGAGAAATACATTGCGGCTCGTGAAGAAGCCGCCGATGGGCGCCCGGATCGTCGCCCGCTCGAGGTTGAGCCGGTCGAGATCAAGCGCCGTTTTCTGACTCTGAACGGCGATCTCCGCCTTCGACGCCTCGGCTTCGGCCTCGTCGAACGCCTTCTCGTTGAGCACCTTTTTCTCCATCAGGATGGCTCGGCGGTCGTAGTCTTTCTTCTTTTCCTTCAGTTCGGCTTCGGCACGCTTCAGGCCAGCTTCGGACATGCGAACGGCCAGGGAGAGGCGCTCGGCATCGAGCAGGACGACCGGAGCCCCGGCCTTGACCGCCTGGCCGTTCTCGACGAGAATTTTCGCGACCCGTCCCGTGACGTCCGGGGTCACCCACGACTCCTCGAACGGCTTCACCTGGCCTGAGAACGATATGCTTTCGGTAATGGAGCCGGTCTTCACCAGGCTGGTGGCGACCGTCACCGGCATCTGCGCATGCGCCGGAAGAAGCCCCGAAAATATAATAGCTAATAGTATATATTTAATTCTCATCGTCTACTCCATACGCGAGGTTCCGCCAAGCCGTTCCAGCATCGCGGCAAGATCGCTCAGACTGCTGATCACGCCGGGAAGGCCCTCGTCGAATCGGATTCCCATCCGGACGCGTTCGAGGGCGCTCCGGAACGCCTCCGCAATCCGTCCCGCGTCGGGAGTCGAGAGAGCGGAAGCGGCATCGTCGAGTTCGATCCCTTCGGGAAGTTCGAGAACGCGGCCGGCCCAGGCTCCCCGGTCGAGCCCCTTCTGAAGGTCGAGTTCGTGCGAGAGCTCGTACAGGGCCGCGAGCCTGACCCGCTCGTCGCGGTGGATCCGGACCGAGTTCTGAGCGGCTTCGCTCATGGTGATCTGCGCGTCGATCAACTCGACGATCGTGGCGTCTCCGTGCTGGTATCGGGTCATGACCATGCGCATGTTCTCCCGGCTCTGCTCGAGAGCTTTCACGGCAAATTCGAGTTTCGGGGCCATCTCGCCGTATTCCGTCATCGCCTGCAGCAGAGCCGTCTGCTTCGACCCGGTGATATCTGCAAGGGCGAGATCGGCCCGATCGACGGCCTTCGACGCGCGCCTGGACTCGTTCTTCAGGTCTCCGCCGTCGAATACGGGGAAATCGACGGCCACCTGCACCGAGTAATCGCGGGCAACGTTGACCGTTCCGACGCTGGAGTTGGTGAAGTTGTATGCCCCGCCGACGGATATCGTCGGCTTCTCCGCGAGGCCGGCAGCCGATCTGAGCCTGCGATACAGGTCGGCATCGCGGCGCGCCAGCTCGAGATCGGGGTCCGAAGTCATCATCGCCTGTTCGAACAGCGACAGCGACGGGCTCGCGAGAGGAAAGACGATGCTGGGCGGCAGGTCGACCGTGAGCGAAGCCGGCGGGTAGTCCAGCAGGTAGGCGAGTTCGAGTCGGTATCGTTCCTGCTGCGCCTTTCGGCTGGTCAGCGACGAGCCGATGTTCGCCCGCTGGGTCTCGATACGCAGGATGTCGTTCGGAAGGGCAAGCCCGACCTCCTGGTTGATGCGCGCGACTTCGAGCAGCTTGCCGAGCAGGAAGAGGTTGATCTCGTCGACCTGCGCGAGCTGTTGCTCTTCGAGCAGATCGAAGAACAGCGTCACGATTCTGCCGCGGAGCATGGATGCGGCCCGCTCGACATCGATGCGGCGAAGCCGGGTTCGCAGTTCGGCGATCTCCTTCTGGATGGCGGGCATTTTTCCGAGGCCGGGGTATGCCTGTGCCGCCTGGAGCGACAGCAGGTTTGCGTGGTACTGGGCGCCGAAAAACGCGCTCGGGGTCGAGTCAACGTATACCTGCCTCTGATGCGTGATCCGCCCGGTGAGATTCGGAACCAGGAGATTGTCGGCACGCTTCTCGTCGAACGCCTGCTCTTCAGCCGCCAGACGGGATATACGAAGTCCGAGATTCCGGCGGGAGGCATCCTCGAGGAGCCCCGCCAGGTCGAGCGCCCGGGCCGCCGTCGCCATCGAGAAAAACAGGAGCAGACACATCGTTCCCCGGCGCGCAAGCTTCATATATATCCTAAGATATACCACCTGTTTTTCCCTCCTGGCGGACGTCAAGAGCGACCCCGGAATAGTCCGGATGCGACAAGATACGGAACCGTCGCGGAAAAGTCAAATACGCCGGGCGTTCGCGAGTCCCGAGGCAACCGCGCCGATGCCGACCAACGTGAAACTCCCGGCCGTTCGGCCGGGAGTTTCACATTTTTCACTATATATTAGCTCGATCGGATCATCGTCAGAAGCATCTTGAAGCGCTTCTCAGCGCGAAGGGAATGGGGGTGATTCGCGGGCATGAGTATCATTTCTCCGGCTTTCACCGCGTGGGGGTTTCCGTCGATCACGATCATCGCTTCCCCGTCGATGATCTGGACGATGGCGTCGAAGGGAGCGGTGTGCTCGGACAGTCCCTGGCCCTGGTCGAAGGAGAACAGGGTCACGGTGCCGATTTTCTTGTCGACGAGGGTCTTGCTGACCACCGATCCGCCGGCGTAATCGACGAAACCGGCAAGATCGACCGGGGTGGAAACCGGGAGGACGGGTTCGCGATTCGTCATGTCATATCTCCAATGATACATGTAAGCGTGACGCGGGCGGGTTTGAAGCCCGCCCCGACGGAAGCAAGGTCAATACGCCTCGGCGGGAGGAATGATACCGCCGGCATCGGGCGCCTGGGCGGGGGTTTTCTTCGGACCGGACTGGCCGGGCTGGGGTGTCGAAGCCGGCTGGGGTTCGGTCAGGGAGATGCGCATGCGTCCGGAGGAGTCGTCAAGATACAGTTGCCGGGCGCCGAATCCGCCCTGGGGCAGGTCGTAGGCCAAGACGTATTTCGCCAGGGCCTCGGCGACCATGGCCACGGTGAAGGCTTGGGAGCGCCAGTGGGCGAGGTCCCAGAACGAGGCGGCGAAGAAGAGGCCGGACTCCCAGTAGTTCGGGACGACGCCGGGGAAGCGGGCCGCGGTGGTCGGGTACACCTGCGGAGCCTCTTTGCGTTCGCGCAGGAGATAGGCGACGGCCTTGAGGACCGCCGCGTCGTAGCGGGCGGCCAGGCCTGCCTGTTCGGCGGTCGAACGGCCGATGTTGAGGAGCGCCGTGAGGCCGAGCGCGGTCGACAGCTGGCAGCTGCGGTCCTCGCCGCCCGGGAAAGCGCCCGGGTGAAGCGGCTGCATGCGGGCCCAGGAATCCTGCTCGTCGAGAAGCTGACCAAGGAGCGTGATCATCGCCGCGTCGAGCGATGGCTCGCGAGCTCCCGCGTCGCGCCAGGCGCGGGTCACGGCATACGGGAAGATCATATTCTGGGGATAATACAATCCTGCATCCGGCCAGGCCTTGGCCTCGATCGCCTTCGCCAGCAGCTTCAGCGTGCCGCGATAGCCCGCGGTGCGGCGATGTTTCGTCATGGCGAGGGCGAAGGCCGCGTTCGAGTTGACGACGGCGTCGACGTTGTTCACGCCGAGGGGGATGACGCCCGTCTCGGGAGTGGCAAACGTCGGCTCCCGCTCGTCCTTCAGCCAGGTCATGAAGGCGCCGGTTTCCTTCCCGCGCCAGACGTCGCGGCCGTCGTCCTTGTCCCGGCCGGAGTCGCGAAACGAGGCGATCCGGGCGAGCGCCTCGAAATCAGGCTGGAAGCCTTTTTCCGGATACCGTTTCGCATACATGGCCTGGAAGGCGACGGCAACCGAGGTGTCGTCGGCGTCGTTCGGAATGTTGAAAAGCGCGTCGGCGCCGGTCGGGTTCTGCGCCCGGTCGAGGCAGGCCGCGACCCAGTGCGGCGGCGGCGCCTTCTGTCCCTTCGTGAGCATGGCGAAGAAGTTCGCGTATTTCGGGTTGAGGAACATCTTCCCCATCGTCCGCACTATAGCGACAGGTATATTGAACGGCCCCGTGCGCGGGGCGGCCCCGTCGACGCCGGGCAGGACGGCCCAGAAGTTGTAGGCGTCACCCCGTTTGAAACTCAGGACGTTCTTGAGCGCCAGATCGAGCATCGGCTCAATCGAGCGTCGCTCGGCCGGCAGGAAGCTCTCGTCGAACAGGAACAGCGGATACCCGATGAACGCCGTCATGAACAGGTTCGAGTCCTGGACCGAGACGAGCGTGCGACCGAGCAGGCCGGTCTTCTTCGGCAGGAAGTGAACGTAACTCGCCCACTCCCCCGCCCTGTTGCGGGCTTTGATCACCGGCGGCGCGTCGAACACCTGCAGTTCCGCGAACGGCAGGTTGAGCATGATCTCGTTGAGGCAGCCGTCGCCTTCATCCGAGGCGTCGACGGCGCAGTGCCCCTTCCCGGGGCGATTGCGGATCTGCGTGTTCTCGAGATACGCGAGCGCCCCGAGCAGCGCGTCAGAGACGCCGGGCAGGGCGAGCCTGTCACGGCCGACCGCGGTCAGATCAAGAACGGGGGCTGGAAGCGGCTGGCCGGCAGGAACCTGGCTGACGGGCTTTCCCGGCTGACTCCCGGCGGGGGAGGTCGGCGCTCCGGCGAATGCCGGCGCCGCGGCGAGCATCAGGGCAACGATCGAACCGCAGACTCTCTTCATGTCAGTCACCTCGGTAAAGATGAGGGCACCAATCGACTGGATATTTGTACATTATACACGGCGACAGCACGGGTGTGACGAAAGGGGTGGTTACAGGCTTCGGGGGGTGACGGCGCCGTTGTCGCGGGTGCCAGCGGTTTCGAGGTGGCGGATGTCTCCCCAGGTGTTCAGGCGCCAGGCGCCGGCGTGCCAGGTGAAGGTATTCAGGCTCGCGTTGAAGAGCGACCAGGTGCGTTTGCGATCGAGAGGGATATCGAGCGCGATGCGCATGAGCATATCGAGCACGCCGCCGTGCGTGACGACGCCGATCCGCTTTCCCGGATGCCGACGCCCGAGCTCGTCTGCCGCACCCCGGATCCGTTCGCGGAGGTCGATGCTGCTCTCCCCATTCGGAACGCGCCAAGCGGGATCCCAGGTCATGAACCGAGCCCACTCCTCCGGATACCTCTCCGGCAAACCGGTTATCTCGATTCCCTCGAAGATTCCGAGGTTGCGCTCACGCCAATCTCGTGAGGAAATCGCCTCGAGTCCCGTTCTCGCCGCGATCGGCACCGCAGTATTGAAGGCCCGGCCGAGGTCGCTGCAGTACAGGACATCCGGTTTTTCACGGGAAAGGCGCTCCGCGAGAGCCTCGGCCTGCATCAGCCCCTTCTGCGTGAGCGGACTGTCCCGGTGGCCCTGCATGCGGTTTTCGAGGTTCCAGGCGGTCTCCCCATGCCGAATGAAAACGAATTCTACAGCATCAAATATATTATTAGTCTGTATCATATCTGAGGGTCCCGCCAGGTGACGCGGCCGGCCGCCACGGTGAGCCTGACGCGGACATCATGGATTTCCGCCGGCGGAATCGAGAAGAGATCGCGATCGAGCACTGCGAGGTCGGCCCGGTTGCCGACGGCGATCGTGCCCGCATCGTCTTCGAAATCGGCGAACGCGGGGCCGCGAGTGAACCCGTCGAGCATCGTCACGAGGTCCACGGCCTGATCGGGAACGAACGGCGGGGTATCCGTTTTGCCGGTGCCGCACCGCGTGATCGCAGTCTCGATGCCGTCGAGGGGGTTGAAGGTCAGCGCGTCGCCGCCGAACGGCCAGTCGCTGGAAAACGCGAAGCGGGTGCCGGCATCGCGAAGAGTGCGCAGGGCGAAATGGCGGAAGGCCCGCTCGGGGCCGAGGCACGGCAGGGCAACTCCGTCGAAGTTCGAGTCGTGATAGTACCAGGCAGGCTGGAGGTTGGCGATGACGCCGAGTTCGGCGAACCGGGGCACGTCGACCGGGTGGACGAGATCGGCGTGGGCGATCATGTGCCGGCCGTCGCGCGGCCCGTTTACCTTCCGCGCCGCGTCGAGGGCATCGAGGGCCAATCGCACCGCGGCATCGCCGACGGCGTGGAAGTGCGTCTGGAAGCCCGCGGCGTCAAGATCGGCGACGAAGCGCCGCACGTCGGCCGCCTCCCACATGGCTTCGCCGAAGCAGTCGGGGGCGTCGGCATACGGCTCAAGCAGCAGGGCCGTGCGGCCTTCGACGACGCCGTCGAGGGAGATCTTCGCGGCGCCGATCTTCCGGCGGGGGGATTTCCACCGATTCCGAATCTCGAGCAGTTCCTCGAGGTGCTCGGGCCCCGCTTCGGGATTTCCGAACTGGGAGGCCGTCACGTGCAGGGTCAGCTCGCCGAGTTCGTCGAGGCGTTCCCAGGCGGCGACGAACGGGGGCTTGCCCACCGCATCATGGACGGCGGTGATCCCGAATTTCGCGGCCTGCGCGAGGAAGAGGCGGGCCCCTTCGAGATACTCGTCGATGGCGGGTTTTGGCAGTTTTCCGGTGACCATGCCCATGGCGGGCCATTCCCGGAGAAATCCGGTCGGCTCGCCCGTGACGGGATCGCGCTCGATCGCGCCGCCGGCCGGGTCGGGCGTATCGCGCGTGATGCCGGCCAGCCGCAGGGCGGCGGTGTTCACCCAGCCCGTATGGCCGTCGATGGCCTTGAGGAACACCGGCCGATCGGGAACGACCTCATCGAGCCGCTCCCGGCGCGGGCCAGTTTTCGGAAACGCGGCGTAGATCCAGCCGCTGCCACGGATGAACGGGCGATCGGCGTGTCTTCCGGCGTATTCGCGCAGCTGCGCCAGATACGCATCGGCGTCGGCAGGGCCGGAGAGGCGGCATTCGACGAGGTCGACGGCCCCGATCATCGGATGCAGGTGCGCGTCGCGGAAGCCCGGGATCAGAAGCGAGCCGCGCAGATCGACCACCTCTGTCGCGGGACCGCGCCGTTCGAGGACGTCAGACGCGGTGCCGATGCGGACGATGCGATCTCCGGCGACGGCCAGGGCCATTTCCGGCCTCGGGACGACGTCTTCGCGGCCTCTCCAGAGGAGCGCATTCACGAAAATCAGGTCGGCATGTTGTATATCCATACGTTATATTACTCGTTATTATTACATCGACGTCGTCCCATGCGCAGGGGGACGTCGAGGGCGGATGCGGCAGGCGCGGCGGAAAGGCCGGCCCGTTTGTCGAACACGTAGACGTATTCGAGGTTCCCGTCGCGGCCCGGAAGGTCGCTCGGTTTCGCGGACACGAGACGCCAGCCGATCCGGGCGGCCTCGGCCTCGAATGCCCGGCGCGCGGAGGCGACGGCGGCGGCGTCCCTCACGACGCCGGCCCGGTTTCGGCGGGCATCGGGACCGACTTCGAACTGCGGCTTGAACAGGAGCACCAACGCTCCGCGCGCCAGGCGATCCAGGTCGGGCAGCAGTCGCACGAGACTGATGAACGAGACGTCGGCCGTCACCACGTCGAAACCGTCGGCATCGTCGAATCGCCGCAGATCGCAGTTTTCGCGACTGATGACGCGGGGATCGGCCCGAAGCGACGGATGGAGCTGCCCGCTTCCGACGTCGAGCGCCACGACGGCGGCGGCGCCGAACTCGAGCATCACCTGAGTGAAGCCGCCCGTGCTGGCGCCCACGTCGAGGCACCGCTTCCCGCGAACGTCGATGAGCCCGCCGGCCAGAACCGGCTTCAGTTTCAGCGCGGCGCGGCCCACGTATGCGGGCACGTCGGCGGAAATCGCGATCGCCTCTTCCCCGCCCGTCTCGTGCGCGGGCCGTGTGACGACCTTGCCGGCGACCGATACGGCGCCGGAACGAATCAGGTCCTGCGCCTTCGCCCGCGATTCGCACAGGCCGCGGGCCACCATGCACTGGTCGAGTCTCACGTTCCGCCCTTCCCGCCCGGACGTCGGAACCCGGGCATCAGGCATCATACGCAGGAACCCGCGGACAGGCAAGAGGGCGATACGAAACGACCGGTTGAGCAGGATTGGTGAAGAGGTTATATACTATGATCAGGGATTATCCAGCCCGGGCCAGCCAGAAGATAGCCAGGGCGCTGAACGAATGCCCGCGAGAGGAGACGGAGGGATGCCGCGCATTTATCTTGAAAATACCCAGTCGATCGGAAACACGCCGCTGGTGCGGTTGAATCGTGTAACCGCAGGCTGTCGGGCCACGGTACTCGCGAAGATCGAGGGCCGAAACCCCGCCTACTCGGTGAAATGCCGCGTCGGATCCGCCCTCGTGCTGGACGCAGAGAAAAGAGGGCTTCTCCAGCCCGGCATCGGCATCATCGAACCGACGAGCGGAAACACGGGCATCGCTCTGGCCTTCACGGCCGCATCGCGCGGGTATCGGCTGACGCTGACCATGCCGGACACGATGAGCGTCGAGCGCCGGAAAGTGCTGGCGGCGTTCGGAGCGTCGATCGTGCTGACGCCCGGCGCGGATGGCATGGCCGGGGCGGTACGAAAAGCGGAGGAGATCGCCGCATCCGAACCCGGCCGCTGGTATCTGCCCCAACAGTTCAAGAACCCCGCGAATCCAGCCATCCATGAGAAGACGACCGGCCCCGAAATATGGGACGACACCGACGGCGTCGTCGATGCGCTCGTCTGCGGGGTCGGAACCGGCGGAACCATCACCGGCGTTTCGAGATATCTCAAGAAGCGCATGAACTGCGAACTGACCTCCGTCGCCGTCGAACCGGCCGAAAGCCCGGTCATCACGCAGCATCTCGCCGGCGAACCCCTGAAGCCGTCTCCGCACAAGATTCAGGGCATCGGGGCGGGTTTCATTCCGGAAACGCTCGACCTGTCTCTCGTCGACCGGGTCGAGAGGGTCGAGAGCGGCGAAGCCGTCGAAATGGCCCGCCGCCTCGCCCGCGAGGAAGGCATCCTCAGCGGCATCTCCTGCGGAGCCGCCGTCGCCGCGGCCCTCCGTCTCGCCCGAGAGGACGCATTCGCCGGAAAAACGATCGTGGTCATCCTGCCCGATTCGGGCGAGCGGTATCTGTCCACGGTTCTTTTCGATCACCTGAGCGAATGAGCCCGTCGAACCCGACTCCCTGTTTCAAATGCTCATCGGGCCGGTCCCAGGTTCGATTCGCCACAGACGCATGCGCAAAGAAGTTCTTTTCCTCCGAAGTATATAATTCTTTAGATATAAATCAGCAGAGACGCCTCGAGAACAGCTTCTGCGATGCGTTATCGCGAACCGAATGAAGCCTTCATGAACAGGACACACACCTGCAGATAGCGAGGATTGTTTTTATGCCGTACACGGTGTTCGTCGACGACAACTTCCATTACCAGGACGAGGAGTATCGATACAAGCTCGGCGAGTTCGAGTCGCTTGATCGGGCCCGGGAAGCGGCCGTTCTCCTGCTGGACGAGTGGATCGAGGCCAATCGCAAGCCCGGAAAGCCCGGCGACCTTCTGTACAAGGAATATTGCGCGTTCGGCGAGGACCCGTTCATCGTCGATCCCGACGACAACCGCATCCCGTTTTCCGCCTGGGAGTATGTCCGTGAACGCACCGCACGCATGTGGCCGAACGAGGACCCGACCTGAAACAAGCCGCTTGCCGACCCCGGGGGGCGGGCTCAGGGAGTCATTTTGCCGGGAGAGGCTCGGTTTTCTGGTGAACGAACATCCCGTCTTTGAAGATGAAGGTATACGCGGCCGGGACCGGCTCTGCACCGTCATTTTCGGGATACTGCAGGCCCAGCATCGTCACGGTGCCGTCGGCGCCGACGATCATGTCGGAACCGTCGCCCTGCTGAAGATCCGAGACGAGCATGTCGCGGGTCAAGTCATGTTTCGGATACGTGCACCGAACCGGCACGAACGTCTTCGCCGACGCATCGTAGGTGAAAACGAAGAGGCCGCTGGCACGCGGGCCGTAGAACGCGGCCGTCATCGCCTCCGGAACGCCGTCGCCGGTCAAATCGCGAAGAGCGAGAGAAGTCGGCTTCCCGTCGAGCGTGAAGAGCCGGTCTTCCGAGCCCAGTTCTTCGCTTTCGAACAGCTTCGCGCCCGCGGCATCACGGATGACGAGCCTGATCGACTCGCCTTCCTGAATTTTGATCACCTGGACGTCGGGCGAACCTGGAATCAGCGCTCCTGATGCGCTGGCGAGCTCGAGACCGAACGATGCGATCGGAAGCAGGGCGAGGAAACCGAGAATGCACACGCCTGTTCGCAGAAGTTTCATGCTGTTTCTCCTGATATCAGAAGGGGTCATTTGTCCCACTTGTACAGATTATTGGCTTTCATGATGCCGATCAATTTATTAGCATAATTCGGGTCCGTTGCATATCCGGCCTTCTGCACCTCGCGGGCGAACCGGTCGGGGTCGTTCCTGTATTTCATGCAGTTTTTGTATCTGGAAACCTGACTGATCAAACGGGCGTGGTCATCGACGGATTCCTTCCAGGTATTGTATTTCCTGAACTTGGCGTTGATCGTGATGAACCTGCCGCCCGACCATTCCCTTGTCGGCACCGTCACCGAGCCGGCGGGGCCGGTTCCCTTGATCCCGAACAGGTTCTTGGCGCTGCCGATCGTCGAGGCGCCCCACCCCGTCTCGAGGGCCGCCTGGGCCAGCGTGACCGATGCCGGCACGCCGGTGGCGGCGAACGTGGCCGCCGCGACCGGGCCGAGCAGTTCGCAGAACTTCGCCGGCGAAAGCTTGCCGCCTTTCCAGGCATTCAGCGACGAAGATTCGCCGTTTCCGGGAGCGGAGGCCTTCGGTTTGGAACCGCCCGGACTGCCGCCGGAAGTGCTTTTCGGGGTTTTGGCCGTCGCGAGGCGTTCAATGAGCCGGTTCACGCGGGATGCCAGCACATTGAGCTTCGCGAACAGCCTGTTTACACGGTCCAGAAAGTTCGCGAAGACGCTCCCCGAAACCGTTGTCGCCACAGCCGGATTCCGCGAAGCGTCGCCGCCCGCTCCGCCCCCTACCTGAGCCCCCTGCTTCTCGGGCTGATGGTTCTCGAGGATCGACATCAAATCGGACTGCGCGAGCGAACACGAGCACACGGCGATCATCAGCAGAACCGCGATGCCGGAACGCAGCGGCTGACGAACATGGATGTTCATGGCTTCCTCCCCGATCGAATGTGTCTTCCAGTCCTTATCTTCCCCGATCGTCGCCCCAGGTTACAGAAAGACCCGGGCCGATCGAAACGCCCGGAAGACAAAACCGGAGAATCGCTTTCGAAGCGACTCTCCGGTTTCCGGTGCCCAGGGCGGGACTTGAACCCGCAAGCCAGTAATAGGCATAAGATCCTGAATCTTACGTGTTTGCCAATTTCACCACCCGGGCGACAAACCGGCCTTGCGAACCGGTTGCTTGAGATCTAAGATACCACACCTCTCGTACAAATGCAACACTCTCGAAAGGGATGTAGGACAATGAATATCACGATACGCGAAACGTGTGAAAATATCGACTGGGAACAGGTTCGGGCAGCCCTCGAGCGCGTCGGCATGGCCTTCCGGGATCCCGAGACCCACCGACGGGCGTTCGAGGGAAGCTACTGCCGGGCGTTTTTGTTCGACGACGACCGGATGATAGGCTTCGGCCGCGCGATCTCGGACGGCGTCATCCAGGCGGCCATCTACGAAATCGTCGTCCTGCCGGAATACCAGGGAAAAGGTCTCGGAAAGCGGCTGATGAACCATCTTCTCGAGCGACTCGCCGGCTGCAACGTCATTCTTTACGCGAACCCGGGCAGGGAAGGTTTCTACGAAGGCCTCGGATTTCGGCCGATGCCGACGGCCATGGGCCGCTTCACGAACCCCCGGCGGATGATCGAGCGCGGGATGCTGCGCTGATCGGCCAATGCTCAGGGCTCGCGTTTCATCAGCTTCATCTCGGTGTGAATCGTGGTCGTCGAACGGGCGAGTTTGTTGGGCTGGTCGGGCACCGGCACGAAGAAGGTGAACTTCGAGTCGGCGATCGTCTCGACGACCTGGCCGAGAACCGGGTCGAACCAGGTGCGGCCGCGACTGACGGCGTTCGGGTCGCCGACCTGCGTCGTGGCGCCGGGCTCGAGCAGCATTTCCGACGAGAACTCGGCAAGGCTCATTCCGCCGCGCTCTGCCATTCCCGTGAAGGTGTAGCGGGTCCGGGTCTCGGTCGCAGGCGGGCCGGGAGTGCGCGTCGTCTGGTCCCACGAGTCGCCGGGGTTCAGCGGACCTTCGGGAAAGTGCATCTGGGCGATTTCGGAACCCTGCCAGGCGCCGGTTCCCGAAACGATCTCGACCTTTCCGCGCCGGTCGAGCCAGAGAACGCTCGTCTGGCCTTCTTCCGGGAGCGCAGCGGCCTCGCCGTCCTGGAACATGCGGGCGAGCACGATGAACATCGACATCGTCGCCAGGTCGGGGCCCGCTTCATCCACGGTCTGGCGGATGTCCATCTCGATGTGGATCGGATTGTTTTGAATGCCCATCGGAGTTTCGACCTCCACCCCGCCATGGACGGTGACCCGATAAAACAGGCGCTGGCCCTTGACCCAGTCGTATCTGAATGTCTGCGGTGCCGCTTCAAGGCTCATGAACGTTCCTCCGATGAATAAGATGCACCACACGACGACGGCCAGGGGGTTCCGACGGCTCATGCACGGCTCGGGACGCGAGCAGGCATGCCGGGAACGGCGTCGGACGAGAACGCGGATATCTTCAACAATGGAACTCATTCGTTTTGCACCGGCGATCAGGCAGGATTCCCTTCAAGAATCGGCGCGAACAGGCCGATGGTGAGTATAAGTCATACCACTGACGGGCGCAATAGGAGAGCTTGGCATGGGTCTAACGTTCTTGACACCCTTCTGGCGTTCCATTAGAATAGATCTCGGTCGGTACGGGCGGCTTCTGGCCGTCGCGACGGGGATGTGTCTTGCCTGGAGCGGCAATCACACGCCGGCGTTGGGCGTATCGACCGCGGATTATCGTACCGCTGGACCGGCCGTTCAGAGTTCGGGTGAATTCCTGGATGGCCCGGCGATCGAGATGCTGGTTGGCGGAGCCAAGACTCCGGCGGCGGAATCGGTCGGCCCGAAAGATCGCTCCGATGCGGCATCCGGAACGGAATCGCTGAACCGGATGCTCGACGAGTGGGACACACCCGCGTCTGACGAGCCGATCACCTGGAAGGACGCGGAAGACCCGTCCGGAGACCAGGACTCCGTCGTGCCCGAAGCGGATTATCTCGATCTCGTGGATGATCCCGGCGGCGACGCCGGCGGGCAGGAAGACGACAGGTAGAACAACGGCCGCATGCGGCCGGGAGAAGGAAAAATCTGGGGGAGGGAGCATCTCACATGAATCAAATCCGCCGCCGCAAGCGGTATTTCATCAAGCCGGGCTTTCAGAGCCGGCTGACGGCCATTTTCATTCTGATCGTCATCATCGTGGCAAACATCGTCGGGGCGCTCGTGTACGGATTCTCGATCGAGAAGCTCGAGAACAAGCTCGTCGTTGAGTCGAAGCTCCCGATCGACACGTCGCAACTCGGGCAGGCTCTCCTGCCGGGGGTCGTCATCGCGGAGCTCGTGAGCATTCTCGTGACGGCGTTCATCTGTATATTCGTGACGCACACGATCGCCGGGCCGGTCTATCGTATGGAGCGCGTCTCGCGCAGCATCGGCGAAGGCGACCTGACCAACTTCATCAAGCTCCGCCCCAAGGACGAGCTGAAGGATCTGGCCGATGCGATGAACGAGATGACGATGGGGTTGCGCACGCGCGTCACCAATATCCGCGACGCGTCCCAGAAGCTCCAGAACGGCATCAACCGCATGAAGAGTTCGGGAAAGGTCGACCCGGAGATCATCGATGCCGCCGCGCTCATCGAGACCTGTTGCAAGGGTTTCGTTCTCGAACGCGAAATGATCGATGCCGCGTCCGCTTCGAAGAAAGAAAAAGACGCCGAAGAGACCGCCTGACCACGGACTTCGTCCTCAACCGAATCGGCGCCCCGCGGGGCGCCGATTTTGTATTCGATAGATTATTTTATTGAAGCGGGCGCCCCGACCGGCGACCTGGTCAACGTAAGGCCGGTCAGAAACTGCCGACACATCCAGGCGGGATCGGGCTGGGGCAGGTCCGTCCGGAAGTGGGCCCCGCGGCTCTCCGTGCGGGCCGCCGCGAAGACGGCCATGATCCCGCCGACCGTCGCCGCGTTTCGGCGCGACAGATCTTCGTCCGACATCTCCCACCAGTTCGCGGGTCTTCGCCGGCCCAGACGGGCGCCGAGGCTTTCGGCCGCAGCGGCGAGCCCTTCCGGAGTCCGAAGGACGCCGAGATACCGACCGAGAATCCGCTGGGTCTCCGGAAACGCGGGTGCTTCGCCGAGGTCCCAGCCCGCCTCGGTCGCCGTGGTCGGGGCCGTTATCGACCGTGCGATGTCGGTCAGACAGGCCTGGCCGGCGCGTTTGCCGAAGACCAGGCATTCGAGAAGGCTGTTGGACGCAAGCCGGTTCGCCCCGTGAACGCCCGTCGAAGCGACCTCGCCCGCGGCATACAGGCCGCCCAGGCTCGTCCGGCCATCGACGTCGGTCCAGACGCCGCCCATCGCGTAATGGGCCGCCGGAGCAATCGGGATCAGATCGTTCGCGAGGGAATACCCCGCCTTGCCCAGTTCGGCCTCGATGCCGGGGAAGCGCGTGGCGAGGAGTTCGGCACCGAGGTGGCGCGCGTCGAGGAACACGTGCTCCGCACCGGCGGCGAGCATCTCGGCGATGACGGCCCGGGCGACGATATCTCGCGGGGCGAGGTCGGCCATCGGGTGGTACCGCTTCATGAAGCGCTCGCCGGCCTTGTTGACCAGAACCGCGCCCTCTCCGCGGACCGCTTCGGAGACGAGGAAGCGCGGATGCCCGGGGGCGGCGAACACGGTCGGGTGGAACTGGACGAACTCCATGTCGGCCAGACGAGCGCCCGCCGCCCAGGCGATGGCGACGCCGTCGCCGGTCGCCTGCTCGGCGTTCGTCGTCTCGGGATACAGGCGGCCGAGGCCGCCGCAGGCGAGAATGACGCTTCGGGCCTGGAATTCGACCGGCGTTCGCTGCGGACCGTCGAAGCCCCGGATGCCGGTCACCCGCGTTCCGTCGGCGTTCAGGACGAGGTCCGCAGCGTGAAAATTCTCGAGACACCGGATGCGAGGATGCGTTTTCACGCGGTCGATCAGGGTCCGCTCGAGCTCCCTGCCCGTGGCGTCGCCGTGGGCGTGAAGGATCCGCCGGCGGCCGTGCGCTCCCTCGCGGGTCAGCAGCAGCTGCCCGCTGTCGGCCGCGTCGAACCGTGCGCCGAATTCGATGAGATCGCGGACGCGATCGGGGCCTTCGGTCACGAGCACCCGCACCGCCGCGGGATCGCACAAGCCGGCGCCGGCGACGAAGGTGTCGGCGGCGTGGTCATCGGCCGAGTCGGCGTGGTCCCAGACGGCGGCAATCCCGCCCTGGGCGAACCAGGAGTTGGACGCCTTGATGTCCTGTCGGGTCAGGACGGTCACGGATGCCGATTCGGCCGTCGTCAGGGCGGCGAACAACCCGGCGAGGCCCGAACCGATGATCGCGACGTCGGTGGAGTGTCGCTCAATATTATTCAATATATAGTCCTCGTCACAGCCACCCGCCCCGGGCCTTACGCACCACCGTCTGGGGGGTATCCCGACGGGTGACCGGCACGCGCTTGATCTCCAGGAGGTTGTCGCCGGGGGAACTGAATCCGGAGCGGCTCGTGAAATGCAGGTTCATCCCCGCATCCAGAGCTATCCGCGTCGTGTCGCGGTTGAATTTTCCGTAGGGCCAGGCGATCGTGAACGGCGGGGTTCCGACGATCTCCGCGAGCGTCTTCCGCGAACGTTCGAGGTCGGAAGCGACCGCCGATGCGAGCGACACCGGCGCCGGGTCGAACGCGTTCCAGATGCGCATCACATCTGTATGCAGGTCGTCGGTGTGCGAACCGAACTCGAAGAGGCCGGAGGCGGCCATTTCCCGGATCTGGTCCCGCGAGAGATACCGCGCGAACTGGGGCTTCAGGCCGATCCGCGACGTGACGACGAACACGGTCATGGGCACGCCGAGTTTCCGTGCAACGGGCAGGGCATGCCGGTGCAGGCTCTCGTATCCATCGTCGAAGGTGATCAGAACGGGCTTTTTGACCCTTCCGCGCCTGCCTTCGAGAAAAGCCCGCGCCTCGTCGAGCCTGACCGGCGTGAACCCATTCGCCAGAAGGGCGGACATCTGTGCCTCGAACTGCTCCGGCGTGCAGGACACGTCCGACGTCGCCGGGTCTTCGATGTGGTGATAGACGAGCACGGCCAGTTTTTCGGACGGACTGGCAATCGTCGTTCCGAGGACGATGATGACGGCGACGGCGGCCAGAACGGCCAGAAAAGTTAGCACGGGCGCTCCCCGCGGAGGAGCGCCCGCGCTTTGCACGGGAGAATCAGAGTCCAGCGGCCTTGCGGATCGCATCGACCTTGTCGAGCTTTTCCCAGGACAGGTCCAGATCGGAGCGGCCGAAGTGGCCGTAGGCGGCGGTCTGTCTGAAGATCGGGCGGCGCAGGTCGAGGTTCTTGATGATGGCGCCGGGGCGCAGGTCGAAGATGTCCCAGATCAGCTTCTCGATCTTGCGCGGATCGATCTTCTCGGTGCCGTTCGTGGTGACGTGGACCGAAAGGGGCTTCGCGACGCCGATGGCGTAGGCGATCTGGATCTCGATGCTATCGGCGACGCCGGCGGCGACGAGATTCTTCGCAATATAGCGACCCATATAGGCGCCCGAGCGGTCGACCTTGGTCGGGTCCTTGCCGGAGAAGGCGCCGCCGCCGTGCGCAGCCATGCCGCCGTAGGTATCGACGATGATCTTGCGGCCGGTGAGACCGGAATCGCCGTGAGGGCCGCCGACCACGAAGCGGCCGGTGGGGTTCACATAGTATTTGGTATTCGCATCGAGCAGTTCGGCCGGGAAGCAAGGTTTGATGATCTGCGTCACGACGTCCTCGGACAGCTGGGCATGGGTGACATCGGGGTTGTGCTGGACCGAGAGAACGACCGCGTCGACGCGGACGGGCTTGCCGTCGACGTATTCGACGGTAACCTGGCCCTTGCCGTCCGGGCGCAGGTAGGGCAGCTTGCCATTCTTGCGGAGTTCGGCGGCGCGGCGGCAGATCAGGTGAGAGTAATACAGCGGAGCGGGCATCAGCTCGGGAGTCTCGCGGACCGCAAAGCCGACCATCATGCCCTGGTCGCCGGCGCCAATGTTCAGGTCAGCATCCTTGTCGGTGCCGTCGGCAGCCTTGTTGACGCCCTGGGCGATGTCGGGCGACTGTTCGTCGAGCGCGACCATGACGCCGCAGCTCTTGCCGTCGATGCCCCAGTCGGAGTTGGTGTAGCCGATGTCGCAGATCGTCTTGCGGACGATCGACTGCACGTCGACGTAGCACTTGGTCGTGATCTCGCCCATGATGATGGCGAGGCCGGTGGTGACGGCGGTTTCGCAGGCGACGCGACCCCGGGGGTCCTGGGCGAGAATCGCATCGAGAACGGCGTCGGAAATTTGATCGGCAACCTTATCGGGATGCCCTTCGGTAACGGATTCGGACGTGAAGAAGAACCGGTCGCTCACGGGAAGCCTCCATGATGAGGGAATTTGAGGTCCGGCGATTATAGCAACCCCCCTCCCCCCCGTCAAGGCAAACCGTATTTTCCCGCCGGCACAGGACGGCGGCGGCCTCCCGGTGTGGGAAGCCGCCGCAGCCTTGTGCCGGAGCCGCTTATTTCGCGATCCCGCCGTTCGCCTGTGCCTGTCCGGCGGGGGCGTTCATGAGTCGCACGACGTTCTGATAGGCCATTTCGTAACTGAAGATGAACCCGACAACACTGGTTATGAGTACCAGGATGGTAGCCAGCACTCTCATGCGCAACCACCTCCTCGTGACTCCGGCGAAACCCCTATCGGCAGGAATCGCGGATCGCTGAAGGCGGTTCAGCGGGAAACCCCGATTTCGGCCGCAACGTCTTTCCAAGGGCGGTTTTCCGCGACAGCCTTCTCGATCGTCCGGCCGGCGGGGCAGGCGCCGAGGAGGATCGCTCCGCACACGGCTCCCTCCCTGACGACGATCTTGTGGTATACCCCCTCGTCGGGTCTGGTCGCGATGACATGGGCTTCCGCCCGGCCTTGCGCCGCGAGCGCCCCCTCGAGATCGGCCTCGCCGATGCTGAGCAGATCGACTCCCGTCAGTTTCAGACGGAAGCTTTCAGGCGGCATGCCCATGGAAGCGGTCTTCCCCGCCATGCTCTGCCCGGCGCGGTTTCCCCAGTGACGAGCGGCGAGCCAGGTGCCCCACATCCTTCCCTCATGCTCGATGTTGTCTCCCGCGGCGAAAACGCCGTCGACGTTCGTCCGGCAAGCCGCATCGACCCGAATTCCCCGGCCGCATTCGACGCCGAGCTGTTTCGCAAGGCCGAGACGGGGTGCGACGCCGGCGGAGACGACGTAGACATCGCCGTCGAGCGCATCGCCGCCCTGGAGTTTGAGATGCCCGTCGCCCAAGCAGTCAAGCTTCGCCCCGAGATGGAACCGGAAGCCCTGTTTCTCGAGGAGCCCCTGCAGGACCGTGGCGCCCGCCGCATCGAGCTGGCGGGGCATCAGTCGCGGAGCGAGCTCGACAAGTTCGACGGCCAGACCCAGCTTCGTGAGATGGTAGGCGGCCTCGAGGCCGAGAACGCCGCCGCCGATGCAGACGGCGCGCCGCTTTCCCGTCGCCGCGGCGCGGATGGCCTCGGCGTCGGCGGCTTCGCGGAGCACGAACAGGTTTCCGCACCGCTCGCGCCCCTGGATCGGCGGCATGAAGGCGTCGCAGCCGGTCGCGAGGAGCAGGGTGTCCCAGCCGATCGTCTCGCCGTTGTCGAGCCGGACCGTGCGGGCTTTCGCATCGACCGACTCGGCTTTCACGCCCAGCCTGACCTCGATGTTCCGCTCGGCGAACTTCTGCACGGGCGTCATCACGATCTTCTCGATCGTCACGACGCCGGAAATGAGTTCGGGAAGTCGCGTCCGGTAGTAGACGGGCCACGCCTCGCCGGTCACGGCGACGATCTTTCCGGCGTATCCCGAGTCGCGCATCGCAATCGCTGCGGCGGCGCCGGCCACGCCGTTCCCGATCACCACCGTCACCTGTCCGTTCGTCGTCATCTTCCGGGTTCCTCCTTCGTGTGGTCGAGCACCTTCGCGGATTTCAGTATACAACTTCGCGGGGCGGATATGAATGCGTCTTCACGTCTTCCTGCGGCGGGTCTTTGCCGATGGGAACAGGACGTTGTTCAGGATGAGCCTGAATCCCGAGGCGTTCGTCTGGTAATCGCCGAAATTCTCGCCCGGCGTATGGCCGCCGTAGTAGCAGAACACGCCCTTGCCGAGCGTGCCCATGAGATACCGCACCGAAACGCCGTCGTTGTTCTCGGCCAGGATCGTGACGTCCTTCTTCACGAGCGACTTGCGGAACGACGAGGTTTCGCCGCTGAAGCCGCGGATCTCGCGTTCATGGTTCTGGTTGAGCAGGCAGGGGATCGCATCGACCTGCGCCGAGAAGTCGAACAGGCGAAAGCTCGTTCCGGCGCCCGCTTCCGGCACGTCGACGTCCGAGTATTCGTTCGACGAGTCGGCGAACACGGTGAAACCGCCAAACGCAAGACTGCGCGCGTAGTTGAGCGCCCCGGTCGGGTTGTCGACGGGAGGATCGCCGTCGAAGGGGGTGTCGACGATGTCTGTTCCGTCCGCCGCCAGCGAGATGTCGAGCGTCTCGGCGGCGGAGCACATTGCGAAGAGAAACCCCCCGCCATGGACGAAATCGCGGATCCCGGTCGAGACGGCCTGCTTCAGCTGCCAGACCTTCGCGTATCCGCGGGAGCCCGCCAGGTGCGCGTCCTGGGCGTCGTATCCCCGCTTGTGACCCTGGCCCGTGAAGTCCTTGTGATGGATGTGCAGCCAGTCGATGTCCGCCAGTTTTCCGTCGAGAATGCCGTCATCGTATATTGATTGATATCTTATACCGACGTGGTCCAGCAGCATTGCGACGACGTCGCTTCCCTTTTCTCCTTCCGAGGCGAGGTAGATGCCGATGCGGGGGGCCGTCTCGAGAGGAACGACGTCCATGTTCTCGTCCTGCGCCATGGTCAGGAGCGCGTCGAAATCGGTCTTTGGGAGCGGTTCGACGCGGACCTTCGCTGCGGCCGCCTGGCGCCGGATCGCGGGGTCGTCGGGCAAGATGAAGCTGCCGCCGCGGTAGTTGAGAGCCCAGAACACGTCGCTCGCCTTTCGGTCGAGGGCCTGCCAGACGAGGCCGTAACTTCGGCAGAAATCCGTCTGGGCGTTGTCCATGGGCACGAGCAGGAGATCGCCCCCGAAGGCGACGGCAGCAAGAGAGGCCCGCAGGAGAATAGCAATGATTATATAGACTGCGTTTCCGGTTCCCGTCCTTCTCATTTCGCACCCCGCCGCGGCCTGCCGAACAGGAACGTCAGGGGCCGGTCGAGCCGGGCCGCCCACGCCGCTTCCGAATGAACGGCCCCGACGTCGGGGTATGAGAGAAGATCCTTTCCCTTTCTGAATCCGCGCCGTTCCAGGATCCTGGTCATCCGGTGAAAGCCGCGCCAGATGGGAGGTTCAAGATCGCCGGCGTCGAGGTAAAATCGGACGGGGGCCGACGGCAGTTCCCCTTCGGCGGCCAGCTTGAACATCCGGCCCCGGCTGAACCAGAAGGCGGGCGACAGGCAGGCCGCCATCGAGAAAACGTCCGAACGAAGCCATCCCAACTGAAACGAGAAGAGGCCGCCCATGGAAGAACCGCCCACGGCCGTGTGTTCGCGGCCAGGCTTCGTCCGGTAGGCGGCGTCGACGAAGGGCTTGACGACCCCGGTCAGGAACCGCGCGTAGGCCTCGCCCTTCGGCCTGAAGAGGTTGTATTCCTCCATCCGGTCGGGCGTGTTCGCGACGCCGACGATGATGAACTCCTCGATCGCGCCGTCGGTCATGAGGCGCATGGCGGTCTCGTCGAGCTTCCAGTCCTGGCCGCAGAACGAGGTGGCGGGGTCGAAGAGATTCTGCCCGTCGTGCATGTACAGCACCGGATACCGTTTCCGACCGCTGCGGTAAGAGGGCGGAAGCCAGACGAGGATGTCCCGCGGATACTCGAGGCCGTCGCCGGACATGCCGGGATGGAGCCGCAGATCGCCCCTCACCGGGTCGAGTTCGGCGGGAAGCCTGTCCATCCAGTCGGCGACGTGGGTCTCGAACGCGCACTCCGGCCCGTCGATCCGGAACGCCCGGTTGTCAGGCGGAATGTTGCCGGGCGTTTCCGCATAGACCGCCTGGGTTTTCCAGCTGCCTCGGGTCACCTTGAACTCGGCGACGGTCCCGGCCGGAGCGGAGAACCGGCACTCGTATCGCATCCGGCCGACGCGCTCGAGCTTCACCCGATCGGGCTTCCAGTCGCCCAGCGCAGGGATGTTGCCTGCGAGAAAGACGGCACTTCCCCGCGGCAGGGGCGTGTCAAGGCTGACACGGATCGTGACGGGAACCATCGGCGGCCGGCGAACCGGCCGGCCGGAATGACAAAGCCTCGGCATGCAGCATTTCCCCCTGATTCAGCGATTTTCGAGACCGCCCGCCGGAAGAGAGATACCAAGAGAATACCCCATCGTCAACATTGCGGCTGACGAATGACGGAAAACAGGATACAATACGGAGAGAGAGAAGTGGTCGGGGAGGTTCTTCCTATTCTCGATTTTCTGATGGAATCGCTGGCAAAGCCGCATTCTCTGGCGCTCATCCAGGGATGCGGCTGGTGGCTTCTTGCCGCCATTCTGCTCGGCATGCCGACGCCGCTTCGGGGCAGACTGTTCCTCAACACTCTCTGGCCGGCCTTCGTCCTCGCAGGCGTCAATAACCTGACCGGCGCCTTCACGAACTCGGAGTTCCTCGTCGCCGAGAACGTCGATGTCCATTCGTTCCTGATGCTGGTATGCGGTCTTCTGCTCGCCGAATTTCACGGCAAAGCGACCTTTTCCAGTCAGCACGCTCAGGCGGGATTCGGCGTCGTCTGCATCGCGGGAACGGCGTTCCTCGCCGCCCTTCCGCGCGACATTCTTCATGCGGCCGCGCATTTCGTTTTCGGACTGGGCGTAGCGGGAATCGGCCTCCAGCTGTACAGGCTCGGCAGGGCCGCCGTCCAGGGCGCGCCTTTTCCCGGCTGCGTTCTGCCGTCGTTCGCCCTGTTCGGCGCCGCCGTCACCGCGTCCTATACTACATACTATGGAGATCCGGTATCGTTTCTCACGACGTTCCAGACCAGGGATTCGCTCCTTTCTCTCGATTCCATCTATATTCTCCTACAGTTCGGAACCTCTCTCTGCATGCTGCGATGGGCGTCAAGCATCGCGACCGGCACGGGAGCCATCACTCCGGTGAAACCCGGGTATCGCGTCGTCGTGGCCGTTTTGCTGCTCGCCGTGTCGGGGACGCTCCTGGCGCGGCATCTCGAAGTCCAATCGCTCGCCGCGATCGAAGCCGAGACGATCAACCAGGCCAGGAACCTCGCCGAATCGGTGGAAGACAATCTCCGCGAGGATGAGCGGCTCACGTTCCTGGCTTCCCGCCACCCGGCGGTCGCTTCCGCCGCGTCCGGAAGCCCCGCTCAGGCGTGCGATGCGTTCCTTCAAGAGTGCGCCTCGTTGACGCCCGGCTTCCATTGGTTCGTCACCAATGGCCAGGGCCTCATCGTTTCCGCTTCGGCCCGGGAATTGTATGCCACCGCTTCCGCCAACGTCGTTTCCAGACGCCCGTATCTTTCCGACGCCCTCTCGGGAAAGACCGGACGGTATTTCGCCCTGGGTGCAATCGTGAAATCAACCGGGCATTATACGTCCCAACCCGTGCGGGACTCCAGCGGGCGCATCGCGGGCGCCATCGTCCTCAAACGACCGATGAGCACGTTGTCAGCGTCGTTCGGACGCCATCCGCACGCCATGCTCCTCAGCCCCGAGGGAATCATCTTTCTCGGCAGTCGCCGGGAGTGGGATCTCAAACCCTTGTTTCCGCTTCCGCTCGAGCGCAAGACAGAACTGGAAAGATCGGGCCAGTTCGGGGCGATAGCCTCGGAGTCGCTGTTCGGCTTTCCTCTCCCGAAAAGCGGTTTCGTGCGGGCCTTCGACCGGGAAATGCTCTGTTCGCAGGCGCAGCTGAACACGCAGGACTGGCATGTTTTCCTCATGAACGACATGAGCCGTGTTGCGCTTTCCCGGCATCTTCCCCTTGCCCTGAGCCTCTCGATGGTCATCCTGACGCTGGCCTTCCAGATCGGCACGGCGCGTGTCGCCGAGAAGGCCCAGCAGGCCGTGCAGTTCGAACAGCAGTTCAAGAGCGTGTTCGAGAACGCCCCGGAAGGCATCCTGATCGTCGATGCCGACACGCACGCCATCCTGGCGGCCAATCCGTTCCTGCATCGCGCGCTGGGCATCCCTGATCCAGAGCGGATGAAGCAGCTCCGATACGACGACATCTGCCCGGACGGAGCGGGCGATGCGGCGGCGTTCTTCCAGCAACTCGCGAAAGGCGAACCGGCGGCGTTCGAACATCGCCTCCAGTATTCATCCGGGCATGCCTTCCAGGGGGAGATCACCGGTTCCTTCCTGAAAACCCGGGAACGAAACGTCTTCCTGCTCTTCATCCGGGACCTGACCAGCCGCCGGCTCCTCGAAAAAATGCGGAACGAGAGCGAGGAACGGTTCAAAAAGCTGTTCGCCGCTGCTCCGAACGGGTTCATCCTCATCCGGGAAGAAGATCACACGATCGTCGAGGTGAACTCGGCTGCTCTCGAGATGCTCGGCAGACCGTACGAAGAAGTGATCGGACGGGTCTGCCACCAGTTCATCTGCCCTGTCGAGAAAGGGAAATGCCCGATATCGAACCTGCACCAGACGATCGACCACTCGGAACGCGTTCTTATCGGTCACGACGGGGAGCGTGTTCCCATCATCAAGCAGGTGATCAAGCTCGACCTGGGCGGCGTTCCGCATCTGCTCGAAAATTTCATCGACATCCGCCAGCGCAAGGAAATGGAGTTGGCGCTTTCGCGGGCGAAAGAGGCCGCGGAGGCGGCGAGTCTCGAGAAGGGCCGGTTCATCGCTCATATGAGCCACGAGATCCGCACGCCCATGAACGCGCTTCTCGGGCTCATCGACGTTCTTCACGCCGAAGTCACGGCGCCGCGCCAGCAGCATTACCTCTCCCTCATCAGAAGCGCAGGCGAGTCGCTCCTGGCGCTTCTGAACGACATCCTCGACTTTTCGAAAATCGGCGCGGGACGGATGGAGCTCGAGGAATCGCGCTTTGACCTGCCGGCGCTCCTCCAGGCCACGCTCGATCTTCTTTCCGGCAAAGCGGCCGCAAAGCGGATCGACCTGACGGGAGAGATCGACCCGCAGCTTCCCCGCCTGGTCATCGGCGACCAGTTCAGGCTACGACAGGTTCTTTTGAACCTGCTCAACAACGCAATCAAGTTCACCGACGAGGGCAGCGTCCGGCTCTCGGCCGTCCGGCTTCCCTCGACGGATGCCGATGCCGTCGTCATCGCCGTGGAAATCCGCGACTCCGGCATCGGCATCCCGGCAGATCAGATCTCCAGGCTGTTCGAATCCTTCTCCCAGATTCGTTCAAACGGCGTCTCACGCAAGGAAGGCACAGGCCTCGGCCTGACGATCTGCAGACAACTCGTTCGCCTGATGAAAGGCGAGATCTCGGTGACATCCGAACCGGGAAAGGGCTCGACCTTCCGATTCACCGCAACGTTCCGGCTTCCCGAGGCTTCTGAAGCGTCGGCCGGGCAGGAGACGCCCGCGGTGACAGCGGAGAGCAAGGGCGTTTCCGGAACGATCCTGGTTGCCGAAGACAACGATATCAACCGCAAACTCGCCGAAGCGCTCCTGGAATCGGGCGGCTGGAGGGTGGCGTCGGTCGCCACGGGGCGCGAGCTCGTCGAGCGGACGGCCGCCTCGACATTCGATGCCGTTCTTGCCGATATCCAGATGCCCGACATGAACGGGCTGGAAGCCGCCCGGGCCGTTCGGGCACGGGAAGCGAGGACGGGCGGCCATCTTCCGTTGATCGCCCTGACGGGGAACGATGCGTCCGAAAATGCCGGCCTCTTTGCCGAAGCCGGCTTCGACGGGTATCTGCAGAAGCCTTTCACCAGGCAGCAGTTGTTCGACGTCATCGCCGACACGCTTGACAGGCTTCGCGGCGGCGTTTCCGCCACCATCGACGTCGAGCACCTGATGAAACGCGTCTGCGGGGATACCGGCGTGCTTCACAAGATGATCGACATCTTCCTCGCCAAATACCCCGATCAGGTCGCCGCCCTCGAACGCGCATCGGCGGCCGGTGACATGACCGAAACGGCGGCCAGGGCGCACTCGTTGAAGGGTGCAATCGGAACGTACGCCTCGGAAAAGGTTTTCAAAGCGATCGGCGCGGTTGAAGCCGCGGCACGTTCGGGAAACCCCGCCGAGGCCGCCGAGGCTCTGACAGCCTTCGCCCCGCTGCTGCGTTCCTTCGTCAGGGAGCTTCAGGCCCTCCAGGCAAAACTTCGAAAGGAATCCGGCGTCCGCCCGGAACCCCGGCAAACCTCATGAAACCCTCTCCCTTTTTCCGGCTGTTTCTTGCCGTTGCGCTGCTCGGCACGGGCGGCGGGGTTCTCGCGTTCGCGCTGTCGAACATCCTGATGTTTCCCGTTCGCGTCGGTCTGCCCGACAAGGTGCCGGCCATCCCGGGAACTCCTTTCGTCGCCCGGAACGCGGCGGGGCAGAAGATCGCGGCATGGTGGTATCCGGGCGACCCGGCGGCAGGCGCCGTTCTGCTCTGCCACGGGCACTGCGTGAACCATCTTCATATTCTCGACATGGCCGGATTTCTTCACGATGCAGGATACAATATCCTGGCGCTCGATTTCCGGGCGCACGGGCTCAGCGAAGGACGTTACACGACGATCGGCCTTCACGAATGGGAAGACATCGCCGCGGTGCTCGAGGCCGCGGAGGCGAACGGCTTCCTGCCGCCGACCATGCGGCTTGCGGCCTACGGGCGCTCGATGGGGGCCGCCACGCTCGCCAACGGTTCGGCCAGACTCGGACGGATCGGGGCGTTCATCCTCGAGTCCAGCTTCGCCGAGCTCCGGAAGATCGCAGGTCGCGATGTCCGGCGGGTCAGCGGGATTCCCGACGTTTTTCTGCTCGACTGGCTGTTTTCCCTGGCGCGCATGAGAAGCGGCATCGACTACGCGTCGAACCGTCCCGTCGAGGGCATCAAGGGGGTCGGCGGCCGCCCCTTGCTCCTGATTCACGACGGCCTCGATCCCCGGGCGACGCGGGAGGACCACGACAGGCTCAAGGCCGCCGTTCCCGGGGCGAAGGAGATGCTCGTGCCGGACGCGGGCCACGTTCAGGCGCATCGGCCGCCGCCCGCGCCCTTCGAGCCGATCGTCCTTCAGTTTCTGAACGACGCCGGAGTGCTCCCCGCACCTTCAAGATAGCATCATATATATTATATGATATTGTTTTTTCGAAGGGACTTGCCTTCCCCATTTTCTTCGGGTAGAGTGTCCTTGTTTCCGTTCAGGAAAACTCCGGGGCAGTCCCGGACACCTCAAGAGCAAGGAGAGCATCGATGTCCGATTTCAAAAACTCCAAGACGTGTGAAAACCTGCTGAAAGCGTTCGCCGGCGAGTCCCAGGCGAGGAACAGATACTCCTACTACGCGTCGGTCGCCCGCAAGGAAGGCCTTCTGCAGATTTCCGACTTTTTCATCGAGACGGCCGAGAACGAGAAGGAGCATGCCAAGATTTTCCTGAAGCGGCTTCTGCACCACGGCATGAACGAGCAGGTCGTGACCATCCACGAGGCCGGCTACCCCGTCGCCCTCGCCGACACGGTCAAGAACCTCCAGTATGCCGCCGACGGCGAGAAGGAAGAGTGGACGTCGCTGTATCAGTCGTTCGCCGATGTCGCCGAGCAGGAAGGATACAAGGACGTCGCGACGGCGTTCCGCATGGTCGCCAAGGTCGAAAAGCACCACGAGGCCCGGTATCGCAAGCTCCTCGAGAACCTGAAGAACCAGAAGGTGTTCAAGAAGGACGCCAAGACCTCCTGGATCTGCCGCAACTGCGGCCACATCCACGAAGGCGAGGGCGCCCCCAAGCAGTGTCCGGTCTGCGAGCATCCACAGGAATACTTCCAGGTCTGGACCGAAAATTACTGACCCTCGCCACGCAAACGCCCCGCGAAAGCGGGGCGTTTTATTTTGCCAGAAATAGAATTTCACGTTCTTGCACCGGGGGAAAACGATGGTTGCGAAGTTCAGCCTCGCCGGTCGTTCCGGGCCTGCCGAAGGGGCGTGAGGTCGTTCATGCTTCGACAGGCTCAGCACGAACGACGCGGAAGGCTCTTTCGAGAAATTCCGGGGTCCTCAGGACAGCAAATAGAGTTCCTCGCCGTCGACCGACAGCGGTTCGGCGTGGAATCGGCCTGCGAGGCCGTTCCAGACGTTCGCGTCGACGATGATGCCGCCTCGTCCCTTCGTGGCGGCCTCGCATCGGGCGGCCCGGTCGGCGGGAGCGCCGATCAGGGTGGGAAGCAGTCGCCCGCCTTCGCCGCCGAGTCGGCCCCAGAGGATCGTTCCGGCCGCCACGCCGATGCCCGTCTCGATCGTGAAACGGCCGTTGCGCCGCCGCATATCGTTGAACCGGGCGAGCGCCTCCCGCATGCCGAAAGCGGCTTTCACCGCGCGGAGTTCAGGCTCCTCCCCGGCGGAGTCCGGGGGGAAAACGGCGAGAATCGCGTCGCCCAGGTATGTCTCGATCGTCCCACCCGCGGCTCTGATCGGCTCCTCCATCAGGGTGAAGTAGTCGTTCAACAGGGTGACGACGTCCTCCGGATCGTTGATTTCGGACAGCGTCGTGAAGCCGCGGATATCCGAAAACAGAATGGCCGCCGGGATTCTCTCACCGCCCGCCGCCATCTTGGAAGCGCCGGAATCCGCGTTTCGCACGGCGGCCAGAACGCCGTCCGAAACGAACCGCGCCATCCCGGCCCGCTCCGTCAGGCCGCGGGCCATGCCGTTGAAAACGCGGGCCAGATCGCCGAACTCGTCAGGTCGGTCGAGATCGATCCGCCAGCCGAATTCTCCCCCGGTCGTCAGCCGCGTCGCCTCGAGAAACATGGGGAACGGCAGCGTCAGGAAGAACGCCGCGGCAACCGTGACGGCCGACCAGGCGACGGCAATGGCGAGCGCCGCACCAACCCAGCCCGCCTCGGGTTCCCGATGTTTTTTTTCGGCGACGGCAACGCCGATCAGATTTCCATTCGAGAAATACCGGGTGACGGCCAGCGTATCCCGTTGGCGCGGCAGCATGTCGTGCTTTCGCCCCATCCGTTGATTCAGACAGGATTCCGCGAGATACCTCCATTTTTTCCAGAGCCTGTCATCGAACCCGATATTCAAGTCCGAAAGGAGCGGCGGGTTATACGAGTTGATAGTATATACCATATACTTTATATTCCACGAAGCGACCCTCTCGGTAAATTCGGGAGGGCTTTTCCTCAGAAGGCGAAGAAAATACTGCCCGATGACCATGTGCAACCCGCCGTAGGTCATGATTATCCCCTTCGGACGCGTCGCGGCACATGGAACAGGCGAGATCTGCACGCTCATGAACTGGTCGGGATTTCCGAAGGGATTTCCGGCGGAAAGCGGGGAACATGTGATGATTTTTTTGATATAGGATTCGTCGATATATTCGGATGTGATGGCATGAGCCAGATCGATCGTGACCTGCATGGACGTCGCCGCCCCACTCCCGCCCCCACCGTCGGAGGACCCCAGACGAACGAGGGCATCCTGCGAGAATCCTTTCATGAGGCGTTGTATGGGGGTTACCGACGACTGATCTTCATAGGACGACGCTCCCCAGTCCTTCCCGTTGGCGAGAAACACGAGAATGGCTCTGGAGAGGCTGCGCGCAAGGACCTCCTGCATGGCTGTTTCGACGCCCCCCTCGCGATCCGCCGCGGAGATGATCCGCTCACTCCAGGTCTGGAGGGTTTTTGCGCGAATGGTCTGAGCGGACCGCAGTCCTTCATCCAGACGTTCGAGTTGTCGGGACATGTGCGTGAGAGCGATCCGCGGAAGACGGTCTTCGCCGGCCTTCGCCGAAGCCATCGCCATCATGGCGCATCCGCAGCACGGGATCATCGCTCCGAAGGCGAACCCCCAGCCGACCCTGGTTCGCAGGCTTTTTCCGACGGCGTATTCGAACAACGCCAGCCTCAGGCAGACGAGGCTCGTTCCGGCGGAAACGAGCAGCAACCCGACATCGAACCATGGCAATGTCTTCCGCCAGGGATGGGACAACGCCGAAGGTTCGGCGACGACGGCAGGCACGGGGCGGAGACCCGGGCGGGGGCCGGAGCGGCTTCCCTGCCAGAGCGCCTCGTCAGGGCATTCCAGAGGCGGAGCCTGGAGCAGAGCGAGACATCGGGGCCTGTCGATGAACCGCGGCAGATCGCATCGCCCTACCCCCACGATCCTCCGCCGTATCGACGGATTCAGGGACGTTCCGAGCGGAGCCCGGAGCAAAGCCCCTCGCGAAATCGCATTCCCATGGAAAAGCATCACCAGCAGAGCGGTGCAGTCCGTCGAGGAATACGCATTGCCGCGGGGGCCGATGCAAGCCCATCCCGCAGCTTTGTATCCGATCGCCGTTCCGCCGAAATGCACGACATCGATATTGACGCCATATTTCAGATCCGCGAAATGGAAGTCCCCTCCGAACAGCTTTTCAGATATATTTCTAGACGTATAATAGACGGCATCCCTGGTGTCGATTTTCTTCGAAATATCCGCCCGAGAATACATGAGCGGTTCGAGGATCAGGGCGATGTTCTTTTCAACCTCGCTCCTGGTATACCCGGGAAAATACGACATATCGGCATCGATCAGCATGTTCCGGCTCGAGGGAATGAGCATGGCGGCAACCGCCGGCTTCGAGCCGACCCGGGCGGTGACCGAGGCACAGATCCGTTTGAAGCCTGCCTCATCGCAGGCGCGCAGGGCGGCGGCCGAGGCAGGCGAAAGGTTCTCCCTGAACCCGAAATCATCGATCGCGGCCAGAAACGCGCGTTCGAGGGCAGGACCGGTTTCGATCTCATTCTTGAATTCCCGCATCTCATCGATCAGTTGTCGTCTCAGAACCGTGCGCATTCCCTTTTCCTCGTCTTCGAGCCAGAGCCTGACGGCGCTTCGAAGGCCGAGCGCGGGCAGCGCCACGAACAGGAGCCAGACGAGAGCGATCACACCCGCCCACAACCGGCGGTTTTCGACAGGTTCGAAATGCCGCAGGCTCATGCGTTCTCCTCCGGCGCTGCGAGCTCATACATCTGGACGGGCCTGGAACGTCCCTTCACGAAAACGGTACCGAGCAGGGCGTATCGGAACGCCGTCCCCGTCGTCACGATCGTTTCCTCATCGACCAGGATCGGCGAACCGCTTCTCCGGCGGCTCTCGGCTTCGAGCCTCGCCGCAAGATTGACGGTATCGCCGATCACCGTGAAATCCAGACGTCCACTGCGCGAACCGATCTTCCCGCAGATGGCGGTTCCTGTGACGAAGCCGATGGAAACGCGCAACGGTTCCATCTCTCCGCCCGTCCTTTCCCGATTCGCCTCGGCGATGATCCGTTTCATCGCAAGCGCGGCATGCCCGGCCCGGACGGCTGCCGGGAGTTCCGAAGGATGGAACACGCCCATGACGCCGTCGCCGATGATCTTGTCGAGACTGCCTCCGTTGCCGCGGATCGCCAATTCCATACGTGGCAGTATATTATCCAGCAGTGTGAAGATCCCTTCGACCGACGTGTTCGCCGTGATCCGTTCGAAATCGACGATGTGCGCAAACAGGACGCCGACGCAGCGCCGTTCGCCGCCCGGATGCAGGCCCGCGGCATCGTTTCCGCGGACCGTCGTGAGAACTTCGTCGGAAACGAACCGGGCCAGTCGCTCACGCTCGCGGAGGCCGGCCGTCATCACGTTGAACTCGGCCGCCAGCCGTTCGAACTCGTCGCCGGTCTTCAGACGCAGGGCCACGTCGAAACGGCCCGCGGCGACTTCCCGGCCCGCGGCGCCGACGCATTCGAGCGGCAGCGCAAAATTTTTGGTGAGAACATACGTGACGAAGGCGACGAGAAAGAGCGCATACAGGCTCCATCCGCCGATCAGCAGACGGTCATTCCAGGCGTCCTGGGCAGGCAGAACCGGCCGCACGCTGCCGACCGCGACCCCGGGAAATTCCAGGAACGCGCGCACGAACGAGACGCCGCCGGAATCTTCGGGCATGTTCTGCGTCGCGCCGGCCGGCACGGAGAGCGCCCGCCGGGCGAGTTCGTGCATGCGCCGGTCGACGGCCGCCGCCCGCGGCCACACCGTCGCGGGATCGAGCGATGCGCGATCCATGCCGGACGTCGCGAACATGGCGAAATCGACGCACGTCCCGTTCCCGACGTCCGAAAACGGTTCTCTGCGCCGTTCGAGGCTCTGCAGATACATGCCGAGGATGTCGGAACGCCTGAACATGGCATACAACAGCCCGTGCAGGCGTCCTCCCTGTTCTTTCGGATATTTGATCATATATTGAAGCACGATGCTGTCACCGATTCCGGCAAATTTGGGGTCGATTTCCCGCCCATCCAGATACATCATCGAACCGACATCGACGAGGCTGAGATTCTCGGCGATCGCACGACGGCGCCTCGTCCACAGGTTCGAGCGCGGCGGCAGTTCGAGATCGGCCTTCCCAAAACAACCGCTCAGCAGGAACATGCGCACGGTCATCGCGCGCACCACTTCGCCAAGCCGATCGGCCATCATCCGTGTTTTGTCCGAAATGCCGGACCCGGCAACGAAGAATTCCTCGCCTCTCTGCGTGATCATGAACACGACCGGGGCGTGAATCCGCTGCCGCAGGTGTTCCAGATACCGGGTCACCGAAGCCGGCCCGGCCTCGGTCCGCTGCGACAGGCCTTCCTTCATTTGCCACAGGCGGTGTTTGACGGACTCGAAATACCCCAGCAACCCGTTTTCGAGCATCTCGAGACGCTCCGCGATCATCTTTCCCTGTCTATCGCGGTCGATATCCTTCCGATAATCGAGGTAGGAAACCATGACCCCGCTGTATGCGATGAGCGGGAGTACGGTCGCGACCCCCACGGCAACGGCGATCTGGCCGCGAAGCCGTAACGGCAGGAAGAAGCCGCCGATCCTGAGGAAAACGTAGGCGCCGGTTCCGAAAACGATCAGATAAAATCCGGCCAGGAGCCATGGCTGCCAGGATCGGAACGGATGGCGGACGGCGGCCCGTTTCCACCGGAGCATCAGGCTGAACGGCTGGGTGCGTTTGCCAAGGCACCAGTCCTGCAGGAGTTCTCTCGGAGGCGCGCATTCAAGGGTCAGCGCGTCGGCCGAGCGGCTTTCACGAGGGATCACGGCAAGGCGGGGCGTGATTCCTCCGTCCGGCCGCGAGAGCACGGGAGCCAGGAGAAACCGTCGGGGGATGTCGCTGATGCGGAACACGGCCAGGTATCCGCCAAGCAACGGTGCGTCGGGCTTCGGTCCGGAAGCAAGAAAATTCGCATAGGCGAGATACCGGCCTCCGCCGGGGCGCATGCGCATGAACGGCTGGGCCAGGCCCCATCTCAGACCATCGAATGGATCGTTCCCGAACACGCGCTCGAGCAGGCCGGTCCGTCTGATCTGCAGTTCCCTGGCTGCGGATGGGCCGCTCCAGCGGCGTTTGAGCGTGTCGGTTTCCGCGGTATGCCGCCAGATCCTGCGCTCCAGCCAGCCTGCAGCCGACAGCCAGACGGGCTGCATCGTTCCGGCACGGGGAGGCGCGCCCTCCATCAGGGAGGGATCGATCCGAAGGCAGGGGGCAGAGCCGTCCGCACCCGCCGCGAGGAGGAACACCGGCTTGCATCCGATCGTCCGGCGGCACTCCGCGTCGAGTCGGTCGCTCAGCTTCGCCGGATCGAGGCCGGGATGGTCGTCGGCCGCCACCCAGGTGCGGCCGCTGCCCGTATCGGGAAAGCCGATCCGGCGCTCGATCTCGCTCAGCCCCTCCTCGAGCCGTTTCGCCGGCGTGAGCATGGGCTGCAGCTCGCGCATGACATCCAGCATCTCGCGCCTGACCGCCAGCTCGCGCCAGCGCTCCTCGCCGTCGAGCCACTCGTCGACCCTCACGAGCAGAAACAGGAGGGGAAATATCAGGAGGAACAGCCAGGCCGCTGCAATCAGGGCGGCCGAGGGGAAGGCCGGGGTGAGCACCCTTCGGCCGGCATCTCGAGCGACCCCGGAACTCGTCATGGGCAAGGAAGCGGCTTCAAACGGCGAACTTTTTCAGGCGGCGATTCACCGCAGCGCAATCGAACGCGGCGGGATCGAAATCCCCTCCGGCCCACTCAAGCATGTCGTCGAGCTCGTCCTCGTCGGCATCGGGGTCGTCGAGCATGCGCAGGAAATCGGCATACCCCTCACGCCCGCCGACACCGTCCGGCGGAGCGGACCGGGCCCCGTCGACGCAGCACGGGAATGGCCCGTCGCCGGCCTCCCGCGGGCGTTCCGACTCCAGACGGCATATCACGCGCCAGGGCTCGTCCGGCTCGTAGTCGTAGGCGAACTCTCGCTTCGGGTTGTCGAGCAACTCGGCGAGAGTCCGGGAAGCAGGTCCGCTCGCGGCCTCGGGCCATTCGCCGATCGGGTGGATTCCGGCCGGCGTCACGAAACACGCCGGATACTCGTTTCGCCATCCCATCGCGGCCTGGATCACCTTGTGAAGCTCAGGCAACAGGATATTCCCCTGGATATCAACAAGCCGCCACACGGATGGAGAGAGGCCGGTAATCTCGAGTCTGAGGCGAACTACGGCGCTTCCGCCAGATGCACTGTCGTTCATGTGTTTCCTTTCTGCTTCTGCGGTTCGAGGCGGGTGATGACCGCGATCGTCACATCGTCCCCCCACCTCACCGGATGTGTGAAATCCCGGAGCCGGCGATGCAGACGCGAGATCAGTCCCATCGCATCCACCTCAACGGCCTCCTCGTCCATGATACGATGCCACCGTTCATAATCAAGCTGCTGTCCGTTCCGGTCGACGGCCTCGGGAATGCCGTCCGTATACAGCAGAAGACGGTCGCCCGGCTCGAGCGCGACGCTCATCGCGGGCCATATTCCGCGCTTTCTCACGCCAAGGGGAAAGCTTCCCTCTCGCAGGATATACTCGACTCCGCCTTTTCGCCGGAGGATCGCCGGATAACAGTGGCCTGCGTTGGCCAGCAGCAGCGTTCCGTCAGGCTTCATCAGGCCGGCGAGGGCGGTCATCATTTTGAGTTTCCGCGTGGTCGAGAGAAGAACGGCGTTCATCTGCTCCAGCAGGGCCCCCGGCTCGGTCGTGCCCGATCTGACGAGATTTCCGAACGCCGCCTTTGCCATCGCGACGACGAGCGCCGCGGAAACCCCATGGCCGGAAACGTCCCCGAGCATGAAGACGACGCTTCCGTCGGCGCACACCCGGGCGTCGTGATAATCGCCGCCGACCTCGCTCGACATCTCGCTGACGCCTCGGTACGCCCACGCCGCCGTCGACACCTCGCCCGCAGGCAGCAGCTTCTGCTGGACGATCTTTGCGACTTCCAACTCCTCCATGCCGGCGAGGGTGTCGTTGAACGTGTCGGCAAGGTGCTCGAGTTCGTCGCCGGTCGCGATCGAGATGCGGTGATCGAGCCGTCGAGCTTCCATGGCGTCGACGCCCGCCATCAGCAGCGAAACCGGGCGGATGACCCCCTGCCAGACGCGAAGGCAAAGAACGATGAGAATCAGACTCATGCCGGCCGCCACGGCAATCAGTCGGACGTGAAGCGAGCGAACCCGTTCCTGCACGAGATCCCAGGGAAGAACGCCGACCAGATAATAGCTCCATACCTGCCGGCAGTTGAGGGCCGCCATGATCGCGGGCTTTCCCTCGAATCTGACGATGTCGCTGCGAAGAACATTCGGCGGCTCGAGGCGGCGAAACAGCTTCGAAAACTTCAGGTCGTCGTCGAGGCCCGGATATGCGAGGGTGAACGAACGATCCGACACGGCGTACAATCGCATTCCGTCTTTCTGATCAGGCCAGGCCGACAGGAGTTCATCGAAAAACTGCGCAGCAAGGCTGCAGGAATGATGATACACCCCGAAGCCCGCCACGGCCGCCCCCGAAATGCCTCGGATGACGTCGAGGTAGGTGATGAGAGCGCCGTCCTCGTTCGACGTGACGGTGAAATTCCCAAGATTGCTCAACATCAGCGACACGACCCCGCCGCCGAAGGTCGAACCGGACATACCTGTCGTGACGAGGGTCGTCAAGTCCTCCCGGCCGTCCGGACCGGACGGTATATTTTTCCAGATATTATACTGCCCAATCGCCGCCCGGATAAGCTGTGAAGCGAGCCGGGCGGCCGTTCCCCGCCCAAATATGTAGTCGCCGAGATATTTTTCGCGGGGACATCCCGTTTCGGGCAACGAAAGAAGCCAGTGGAATTCCCCCTGGGGACTGTCTCCGTGCCGTCGGTACAGGCTTTCGAGGGTGTGCAGCATGCGCTGTTTCGGCCATCGGGCCATTCTTCGCAACAGCATCCGGCTGTCGGAGTTTTCGCGCCAGTACAGACCGTTTCGGTCGACGAGAAAGACGGTATCCACGGTGCCGTTTTCTTCCCAGTCTTTCGTTTCTTCCAGGAGCCTGAATTTCGGCGTGTCCGTCGCAAACCGGCGGATTTCGATGCCATGGTTGCTCGAAACGGGAACCATCGGGCCACGATCATCCCTGGCGAACTCGGCCTCGAATCGGGCCCGCCACAGCCTGTATCTGGTTGCGAGACGTTCCATCAGCGCGGGAAGTTTCTGGTCGATTCTCACCAGTCGCTGCTCCAGTTCCTGGCGTATCGAGGCCGTGACCGCGCGGGTTCTGCTTTCGGAAAAATGCCGCCAGAAAACGACCGACAGGCAGAAGGGAAGGACCCCGGCAACGCCGATGACCACCAGGAGCAGACTCGACAGAGCGGGAGCCCTTCCCGTCGCGAAACAAAGCCATCGGATGCAGGGCACGATCCACAGCATCAGGATCACCCACGACACGGGCGGCAACCGCGGCACGATCACGGGAACGACCCGCAAAAGAAGCATCCGCTCACGGAATGAACCCACGGCGACGTATCTCCCGTTCGCACGGAACGCGTCTTCGCCCCGGGAAAAGAAATCGCGCTCGAACCGCTTCACCGTCTTTACGGAGAGGCCGCTCAGGAGGCGGCTCCGTTCCGGCTTCAACCGATCGAACCATCCGATGCGGATGCCCGCCCGTCGCAGATCCGCGTCGATCCACCCGAGAACGGCATCGTTCTCGATCGATTTCATTTCAGCGATAGCAAGCATGCCGGCTATTGATGCGGGAGCGACGGCATCACGCCAAAACCAGTATCCCCAGCATGCCATCGATCGCTTGTTGAGCTGGACGATACGGTCGGGACGAGCCGTCAGATCGATCCAGGAAACGTCGTCGAGCATCTTTCTGCCCCCTGGAAACATGCTTTCGTTCATGTCGTAACTTTTCATCCAGGGAGTGCGCAGGGCCGCGAACATTCTCTCCATCAAGACCGGATCGGAGGCAACGCCGCTGACCAGGCGTCCGGAACCGTCGAACAGCCAGATCTTCCCGTTCACCGCCGCCAGCCGGGAAACGATCTGACGATATCTCGGTTCGAATGGCGCCGTGGCGGCGTTCGAACCGATGATGCGCTTTTTGAGACTTACGCAGAGATGTCCGAGGTATTTCGCGTCGTTCGATGCCTGCCCGATGCGCCTCAGCAGAGCGTGCGCGGCGGCCAGTTTTCTCTCCTGCGTCTCGTCTGCCATGCGAACGCCAATGGCATACGCTCCGACGAAGTGCAGGGCCAGCAGCAGGCACACCCAAGCGAGCCTCACGCGGTCTCTCCCCCTTCCGTTGCGCCAGAGGAGCGTGAAAGGATCAACAGAGTCTGGTCATCCGCCGGAACCGTTCTTCCGGACCATTCAGCAACCAATCCGAGCAGTGCTTCCGCCATTTCGCCGGGCGGCAAGTTCCTGAGTCGTGCAATGGCCGCGCGCAATCGATCATAGCCGAAGGGGGCGCCTGTCCGGTCGAGCGCCTCGGGAAGTCCATCAGAATACAGCACCAGGCAGCCTCCGGGCGGAATTGCGACCCGGGTTTCGGTAAACGAGGCCGTGCGGCGGGAGCCGAGGGGATAGCCAGTCGTCCCGATCAGTTCCGTCACTCCCCCGGGATGCGCCAGGATCCCATAGGGGTGGCCGGCGGCGGCGGCGGCGAGTTCTCCGGTGGAAGGATCGAAGATTCCCAGCCAGAGCGACATCGGCCGAAGGCGGCCCGCCTGCTCGCCGAACGTTTCATTCATTTTCAGCAAGGTTTCGGCCGGCCCGCATTGGCGCCTGAGCTGCATCCCCAGTTCGACCTTCGCCGCGGCCGTGACGAGGGCGGCCGGAATGCCGTGTCCGACGACGTCGCCGACGGCGATCATGATCTTGCCGTCGGGCAGCGCCGCCCAGTCGTGATAATCGCCGCCCAGGTCCGCCGTCGGCACGCATCGGCCGGAAACCCGCCAGTCGCGGCCGTTGAGGTCCTCTTCGGGCCAGAGTTGTTCCTGGACGGAGCGAGCGATCTGCAGATCGCGGAGGTTTTCCGCAACCAGATTGACTCGTTCCCCGAGCCGGTCGAGTTCATATACTCCACCATATTTCACATTGGAGGAAAAGACGCGCTGTCGTATCGATTCGAGACCGTTTTCCAGTTGTTTCAGAGGCCGCAGGATCCGAGTGGCGACAGCGACGGTCACTCCGACAACAAGGGCCAGAATCGCCAGCGACAGGCCTGCCATCCGCCTGTTGAGAATTCCCGTCCATTCGCGGATGCGATTCATCGGCTCGGCGATCATCAGCACGTATCCTTCGACCCGGATGCCGGGGAACGCCGTAAGCAGGTAATCCCGCCCATGGATGCGCGTTGTTCCGTGCACCGGAAGCCGACCGCCGGCGACCCTGTCACGCCATCGTCTCAATTCGAGATCCTCGCCGGTCGATCGTTTCGGAAACGACCGCCAGGACGGATCGGGCGAGAGCGGAACGGCCGCGAAACGCGGACCGTCTTCCTTCCACGGCCACTGCGCGGCAACCCGGCCGAGATATTTCTGCTGAGCCCGGCTCGAATCGTGCATGGCCAGTAAAACGGCCCGGGGACGGCCGGAAGCCTTTTTCGCGACCCCGGCATACATGATAGTGCTCCTGTTCAGCAGATTCTGGAATTGTATATGCTTGCCGGAGCGAATGCCAAAATACAGGGTATTGGCGATCGCATCCGTGATGATTTTTCCATCCTGCCGATCCCCCGACAGCGGGCGGGCTTTGCCCAGGTATTCGAGCATCAGGGCCAGTCCAATCTCCATCATGAAGGTCCTGTTTTGTTCGAGTTGCCGAGGCGAACTGATGCCGCTGTCGAAAAACCTGACATTCGGAACGCCATCGACTATTACTATACCATTCAGTATAGATTTGACCTTCCCGACCTGAGGTTTGACGTGACGAATGAGAACATCGACCGGATCGGCCTTCGGAAACCCACCCGCCTTCTTCAGCGCCACGTCATACTCCCGCAACGCGGGAAACAGTTCCGACAGGAAATCCTGATCTATGCGCGCGAGAAGGCGGAGATGGCGTTTTTTGCACTCCTCGATGAAAACACGTTCCCGGTCGGCCCGGTCGAACAGAACCGTCATCATCAAACCGCCCAGCAGCAGGCCGCCGCCGGTCACGAACAGAATCGTCAACGTGCCGCGCAGCCCCGTCCGGCGCGAAACCGCAGGTCCGAACATCAGAACGGCCAGCGCAAGCATCGCGCAGAGAACGGAATACAGGACAATCGCCTCCGTCGCACGGAAGCCTGCCGGCGGCAAGGCGTTCGACAGCGCGAACAACCGCTCCCCGCGTGCTCCATCGGCGAGAAGGACGGAATGACCGTTCCAGGGAAGCTCGGCCACATCCGGCGGGGCGGAGGCGATGCGCTTCCCGAGACCGTCAGGCCAGGAAACATACCCGGGTCTCAGGCGGGACGGCTCGTACGGATGAACCCAACCGACGGTCATATCCCTTCCGACGAGCTTTTGGGCTTCAGATACGGCTCTGTCCATCAGCCGATCGGGCTCTATCGTACCCCTGTGCACGAACGCGACCAGATGTCCCAGCACTCTGCCCGAACGGGTTCGCACGGTCCACCAGCCGCCCCACGAACGGACGAACGCGTTCTCGAGCTTCACCAGCGCCCCCGGGGATTCGGCCATCAGGCGCGCCGACTCGGGATCGCCGCCGAATGCGGCCAGCAACTTCGGCTGCGCGTCTTCCCCGCCCGAGACCAGAGCCCCCATGAACCGCTCGGAAGCGCGCCTCGGCGGCGGGGTCCGGCCGGGGAGGGGCACGAGGCGTCTGTCGGCGTCGAAGACGGTCAGATCGAGCGCACCCTGCTCCTTCTTCACAAGAGCGGCCGCCCTGCGGGCAAGGGCCTTCGGCGTCAGAGGCGTGCGCGCAAGCTGAGAAATCAGCTCGTTATAGCGCTTTTCCGGGTTTCCGAGAACCGTCAGACGCATGAGAACGTCGCGCCGGTTCAAAAGATCGGTTTCTGCGGCGGAGAGCACGGAGGATTCCCGCCACATGCCGATCAGCCACAGACCGGCAAGCCAGGGAACGCCGACGAACGTCAGCACGACGAGCAGGAGGCCGGATCGCAGGGAGCCCGCCCCCGGACTCTCCGGCCTTCCGTTCATCGCCGCATCCGCCATGAAGAGCGAGATTCAGCTCAGAGTCGCCGCTTGCGGAAGAGGTAGTGCGAAACGCCCCACTCTTCCCCGCCCCAGCAGCCGAACATCTCGGCGATGGAGAGAAAGAAGGCGCGCCAGCGGTGGAACCAGAGGGTCCCCCGGGTCTTGCCGTAGATTTCCTCGAGAATCGGCAGGAGGTCGGCGCGGGAGGCGTCGAGCCGCTGCAGCCAATGCTCCGCGGTCATCGCGTAGTGCAGGCCGCTGAGCCGCCAGTGGTCGACGATCGACATCTCGTCCTGGAAATGCAGCAACAGGTCGTCGGAGGGCATCAGGCCGCCTGTGAAGAACCGCTTTCCCATCCAGTCGTCGTCGCTGATCGATTCGTAGACGTAGGCGAGCTCGCGATGCATGAACATGTGCGCGAAGAACAGGCCGCCGTCCTCGAGCCAGCCGGCGATGCGCCGCATCAACTCCTGGTAGTTGCGGCACCGTTCGAGTGTTTCTATCGCTATAATACGATCGTACTTTTTTGCCGCGAAGAAATGGGCGAGGTCCGAGACGACGACCTCGACGTTTTTCAGGTCGCGCTGGCGGGCGAGCCGCGTCACATGCTGGCACTGGACGACGGACCGGGTGACCGCCGTGATGCGCGCCTCGGGAAACCGCTCCGCCATCCACAGCGTCAGGTCGCCCCAGCCGCAGGAGAGGTCGAGGATCTTCAAGCCGTTCTCGAGCCGCGCGCGCTCGGCCGTCAGCCGCAGCATCGACTCTTCGGCGTCTTCGAGGCTTTCCGAGCCGAAGGGGTAGTAGCAGCAGGTGTACCGGAGGCGCGGCCCCAGCACGCGGCTGAAAAACTCCTGCGGAACCTCGTAATGGCTGCGCGCGCCCTGCTCCTCGGCGACGGTGATCGGACTGAGCCTGAGTCGCGCCAGCAGCGTTCGGAACGCGTCTCCGCGGGATTCCAGGTCGCCCCGGTGCTCGGAATACAGCCTGGCCCAGTTGAGGGCCCGCAGCCCGAGCCGTATGAGGAAATCCGGCATGAAGCCGGTCTCGACGAGTCGCATCGCGATGCGTGATAACAGTCTCATGGTCCGTATGCTCCTCAGGTCGCCATCGCCGCGGCGAAGGCCGACTTAACCTTCCTTTTCAGGTCTCTTGACTCCCCCCGAGTATACGTCTTCCCGCCCCGAATTCCAACCGGGAGGAATCGGCCGGTTCTCTTCGCGACTGTTTTCCGTTCGTGCTGAGCCTGTCGAAGCACGAGTTCCGTTTGCCCTTCGACAAGCTCAGGGTGAGCGGATACGTGATTCTGCAACAACTGATGCGTAAACGGATGCGCTCGCCCTGGTCCTTCATGCAGGCGGGGACCGACTCTGATAGAATCGTCGTATGAGAGGTTCCGGCACGAGCGCGGTCACGGGAGCGGCAACTGCACTTCCCGCCGTTCGGCTCGGGTGGGCGCGGCTGCTGCTGGTGCTCGTGCCGCTCGCGGCGCTCGGGGTGCTGGGCGATGCAGCCATGCGGAGTCATGCCGGCCAAAAGCGGGCGGCATTCGCAGGAGAGGTGTCCGATCGGATCGAGCGGATCGCCGTACGCTCGGACCCGGATTTGGCGCTTGCCCAAGTTCTCCCCGAGCTCGCCCGGCCCGTGAAGCGCGCATCGAATGCCCCCGAAACTCGGCGTCTCGCGGAACGGGTTCGCACCGCCCTTCCCGGATACGGATTCGAGCTTTTCACATTCGATCGGCGCGGCGCGCTCACGGGAACCGACCCCGCCTCTCCCCCGAATCTCTGGCTGATGCGGCGACTGCTCGCGGGACTTGCCTCCGAGGGGCCGACGGACACATCCGCAACGGCCGATCTTGATCGCCGGCTGAAGGCGGTGTTCGGCAACAGCAGAAGCCTTCAGTCGTTCCGGCAAAACCGCGGGCTTCGCATGCGGATGCAGCGAATGAAGAAACCCATTTCCGTTTTCTGGGACATCGGCCCCGCAGGCGGCTTTCTTCTCGTCATCACCTCGGAACCCGACGTCGGAAGCCGCCTCGCCGCCCTCTGGACCGATGAATCCGCACCGGGGACGGCGCTCGGCTGGAAAACGTGCGATTCGGACACCTGGCGTTTTCTCGGTCCCGTGCGGCCCGAGCTTCCCACCCGGTTCTGGAATCGTCTCGAAAAACAGGGCCGCCAAGAGATCGACACGAACCGGCGACATTGGGAATTTCGCCTAACGAGCGGGGGAAACGTGCTCTTCCTGGCCGTTCCCTCGCCTTCCGCCGCCCGGCCGCCCCTGGTCTTCTGGTGGGGGTTGATCGCAACGGCGTGTTTCGCCTCGGCGCGGATGCTCGTCTGCGGCCCAGATCTGCTTGGGCCGATCACCCGATTGTCGGTGCTGCTGTTCGTCGTCGCCGCGGCCGTCCCGACCGCCTGCGCCGCCCTCGCGGGATTCCGCGCCCTGTCTGACCGCCGGGAGGTTCTCCGCAGCGAGGTCCAGCGCGCGCAGGTCGATGCCCTGCGACTGTTCGACGAGCGATTCGACGATCACCTCGACCGCTTCAGACGCAGACTGGTCGCGCTGACCTCACAGCCCACCTTTTACGACCTCGGCTCCACCCGCACCGCCGCCTCCTTCACCGCCACACCACTCAACGGCCACCTCGACCTGCTGGCGCCGGACAGCCGCGCCATCGCCAGGTTTCCCGACACGGATACCGCATTCACGCCGCTCCTGCCGATCATCCAGCGTATGGCTCTCGAGGTTCTCGCCCCAAATCTCATCGCCGCGCCCTCCGTCCGTATCGATGCGGGGACGAACCGGATGATCCGCGAAGGCCAGTTCGGGTTCACGGCCCTTGCGATCCGCCCTCGCCGCCTGAATCCGATGAACACAGGCACGAGTAGGCCGATGTTCTACTGGGACTACCCCCGAACAACCGGAAGAAAGGCGTCGTTCGCCGTTTTCGTGTTCGACCGCGAGAATCTGATGCGCGACTACACGGCCTCACGCATTCTCGAGTCCGGCGCTCTCTGGGGCACGAAAATCCGCATCGGCGCGCATCATATCGACAGGCCCGAGGCCTTTCCCGGAAACGCAGCGGCCTGGAGGAAACTGACCCCCGCCATCCAGCGCAGTCGCGTTCTGAACAAACCCGTCTTCGGAACGGTACGGTTCGGCCGGCGCGACTGGTGGTACGCCGCCATCGTCGGAACGAATATCGATCGCTATGGTTTTATCGCCCTGTATCCCGACGACAGGATCGAAGAGGCCCTCGGCGAGCTTCGGGCGAAGGCGTATGCGGGAATGGCCGTCATGATCCTTCTCGCCGCCGGGCTCGGCGCCCTGCTCTCCCGAAGGCTGACGCGCCCCGTCTCGGCGCTGGCCGAGGGGGTCTCCAACCTGCAGCGGAAGGAGTTCAACAGGCCCGTCCGGATCGACGGCCAGGACGAACTCGCCCGTCTCTCGGCCGCATTCAACGAGATGATGGCCGAGCTGAAGGACCTCGACGTGGCCAAGGCGGTCCAGGGGAGCCTCCTTCCCGCCGCGTATCCGGCTCCGGAGGGCTACGCGATTCACGGCAGATGTCTCTTCGCCGGCAACCTCGGAGGCGACTGCCTCGACTGTCGTCCTCTGGCCGACGGCCGCATCCTGTTGCTGATCGGCGATGTGAGCGGCCACGGCGCGGCCTCCGCCCTGCTCATGGCGTTCATCAAAGCCACGGTGACCCTCTGGAGCAGATCGGGTCGAACCGATCTGCCCCTGCTCGCGAACCGCATCGACGCTCTCCTGCGATCCTTCCCCGGCCCAAGGCGGTTTCTCGCCTTCTTCGGCTGCCTGCTCGACCCAGTGACGCACACGGTCGAATGGCTTTCCGGCGGCCACCCGTATCCCCTCCTCGTGCGTCCCGAAGCGAAGGCACGGTTCGTCGGCGCCCCCGGGTATCCGCTGGGCATCCGGCGCCGGCGGCAGGCTTCCCCGGCCGGCACGCTGAGGCTCGAACCTGGCGACACCCTGTTTTTCTACACCGACGGCTTCGTCGAAGCGCTCGACCGCTCAGGCGCTCCCGTCGGTTACGAGCGCATGACGGCAATGGCCCGCGCGGCGTGCGACACCGCATCCGCCGACGCGGAACGCGCCCGAAGCATTGTCGACAGTCTGCTCGAACGCCGCGCCGCCATCACCGACGAGTGGAGCGACGACGTGACGATGCTGGTTCTCTCGAGACTCCCCCGAAGGGAGGCCCTGCCGTGAACCGCCCACCCGACACCGCTCCCGGAAAGAGGCTCCGACGTACTCTGCTCATCGGAGCGGCTCTCGTCATTCTTCTCTACGGGGTTTTCGGGATGTTCGACCTATTCGACGCATGGCAGATGCGAAGAACGGAGTCTCTGAAGCGGCACCTGCGGCTCGAACTCGACCGGGCCATCGCCTGGCGGGGAAACGGCTGCGTCCTGCTCGACGCGGCCTGGCCCATCCATGAAGCGCTTCGCTCGGGCTTCGGCAGGTTCCTGACCTTCAAGAACGCCATCGACCGGATGAACCGGGATTTCGGCCAAACATGCAGCCTTTTCCTGTTCCAGAACGGCCGCAGCACCCTGATCTACCCCGAGAACGCCTCCCATAAGGCCCTCGTCTCCGAGATGCTTTCGGCGATGCAGGCCCCCGCCCGCAGCCGGGCTCGGCTGGCCCCGTCTGTCGACGAAAAGGCGACCGCCCTCTGGGGGCGAGAGGCAACCGTCGAGAACCTGAGATATAATAACGGTGAGTATATTGTCCTCGACACGTCCGGCAGACGGGGCGTCGGGTATTTCGCGTTCCACGGCTCCGGTCTGGCGGCGGTCCTGCTGATCGAGAACGTTCCCCCGCGTCACATGGAGGATTTTCTCCGGCATCGGGCGAGATATCGGAAGATCGTTCGAAACATCGGCCGGGCGATTCCCGACATCGATTTCTGGGCCCCGCCACGAAATCGCTCCGCAGCTTCGATCCGCATGGCATGGGAAAAGGCGAACGCGGAGAAGAAGGACGTCGTCGAGCGGAACCGGACGCTGTGGATGTTCGACCGGGACCGCATGGGCGTCGTCACGGCCATCGCGGCCCCCCTCCCCGCCTCGCACGATCTCGCGCTTTTCCGGACCGCCCTTCTCTCGATCGCGATCATCGCTCCCCTGCTACTGTATCAGGGATACAGGAAGGGCATCAACCCGTCGTCCTCGTCCCTGCGGTCTCAAATGAGCCTGCTGTTCGTCGCCGCCACCCTCCTGCCGATGCTTTCGACTTTCGGCGTCGGCTGGATGAGCCTGGGATACCAGGAAGAGCGCCTCCGCAACGCAGCCTTCGCGAAGGGCGTCACCAAACTTCACACCGTCAATGCGGGCTTTTCGCGCACGATGGCGATCTTCCGGGAAAAATTTCTCGAACTATGGAAGCTCGCGAACAGGACGCCGTTCGACCTCGAGGGCTTCAGCCGCAGGCTCGCGCCTCTTGAAGAAGCGCGCATGTGCCGCCTGCTGATGCTGTTCGACGCGGACAGCCGCGCCATTCTGCAACGGGTCGACCCCGACCGGAACGATATCGTCGAAATGAGCACCCTGCTGTCGCGCGCGGCCATCCGACGATACATTCCGGAACGCCTCGGCACGGGCGACGGGAGCAAAATCCAGCCGACGGACCTGCTAGTCGAGGAGGTGACAACGAATCCCGAGTTCGGCTGGTCAACCCTCATCGAGACCCCCAACGCGGTTCACCGGCTGCAGGCAGGCTTTTCGCCCGCCGACGTCATCTGGAACGTCTTCCCGGATCTCGCGACGGGGCCGGCGTTCCTGATGGGAATGTCCGATTCAGACGACCAGATACGCCTCCATCTTTCCTATGCCGTTCTGACCGGCGCCGACGCCATACGTCTTCTCCTGCTCGACGCCTCCCACATGGACATGCCGCCGGTCCTCGGCATACAGAACTTCTCGACCCTATCGGCCGTCATGCGCACCCCCAGGCTGTCGGCCGCGCCGCCCCGGTCTGAAACGGCCTCTCTCGACGGCAGCCGCCTGTGGCCTCAGCCCGGAACCCCCGACCGGGAGAAATTGATGCACATGATGCAGGTCTGCCACCTGACGAATAAGGTGATGGAGCGGGAACTCCGGCTCGCCTCCGGCACCGCCTGGGTCGTCGCCGCACCGGAAGCCGTTCTGGGAAAATACGTCACGGCCGCCGTCCTCGATGCCGAGCAGGAGCTTTCAAGCCTGAACGGCATGAAGCTGGCTCTTCTGATCGGACTGCTGGCATCCCTGCTGACCTCATTCGCCGCCGGCCACCTGTTGAGCGCTCTCGTGCTGATCCCCATCGCCGATCTTCAGGACGGCATCGACGCGATCCGACGGCGTCGGTCTGACATCGTCATCCCCTGCCGGCGTGACGACGAGTTCGGTCATCTGGCGAAGATCTTCAATCGCGCGCTCGGTGATCTGAAGGACCTCGAACTCGCCCGGGTCGTGCAGACGAGCCTGCTTCCGGCATCGACTCCATTGATCGAGGGGTTCAGTCTGGCCGCCGTCAACCTCCCCGCCACGGACCTGAGCGGCGATTATTACGACCTGATGCGGTGTCCCGACGGCTCATTCCTGATGGTGATCGGCGACGTGACGGGCCACGGGGCATCGGCGGCCCTTGCAATGGCGATGGCCAAGGCAACCGTCGCCTACCGGCTCGCCGACGGGGAGACCGGCCCCGGCCCCCTGATGACCTCGCTCAACGATGTGTTCTTCCAGGAACTCCGCGGACAGCGGAAGTTCATGACCATGCTGACGGCGCGTCTCGTCGCATCGGCCCATCTCCTGACCGTCGAAAGCGCCGGCCACAATTATCCCCTGCATTACCGCGCCGCATCGAAACAGACCGAATTCCTGCCCATGACGGGCTTTCCCCTCGGCGCAAGACAGAAGACGAAGCGCGACACGATCGAGATTTCCCTCGAGCCGGGGGATGCATTCGTAATGTATACCGATGGGTATACCGAATGTCTGCTCCCGAACGGCAATCAACTCGGCGACGACACTCTGCGCGACATCGTCGATTCCCTCGCCGGCTCGGGAAAAGACGCACGCGGCATTCTCGACGGCCTGCTGATGGAACTCAACATCCGCCGCGCACCCGGCCCCCTGGGAGACGACGTCACCCTCGTCGTCCTCCGCCGCGACATATAATATTTTATATTATATTTGCCATCGACGACGCAGGGGCGGGTTTGTAACCCGCCCCTGAAAAAGATTATGGACGTTTCACGCCATCCATGTTACGTGGTCGGCGAGAGGCAGGGGTTCCTTGGGGGCCGGCTTCGCGGCTGGTTTTCCGATCGCGACGAGCGTCTGGACCTTGTATTCTTTGTCCTTCAGCATCTCGTCGATTGCCTCGGAGGCCACAAGCGCGCCGGAAACCCAACATCCGCCCAGGCCGATCTCGGTCGCGGCGAGCAGCATATTCTCGACGAGCGCGCCGACGGACTGGATGTCCGGATGCATGCGCAGCACGTTCATCTCCTCGTGGGTGACGGTCGTTTCCTCGAGCACCTTGTCGATCATGGCCTTGTAGGGCTTCGCCATGACGGCGAGCACGACCGGGGCGTCGACGAACATCGTCGAGAACGTGCGAACCTTGTCGAGGCGGGCTTTCGCTTCGGCCGAAACGTTCGGGAACATTCCGGCGAGTTTCCTCTCGACGGCGTCCTTCATGCGCTCGAGCAGCTTCCTGTCAGTGATGACGGCGATCCTCCAGGGCTGAGAATTGTTTGGCGACGGCGCCATGAGGCCGGCCTGGATGATCTTCTCGATATCACCTCTGGCAACGGGGTCGGCGGTAAACTGGCGAACGGTGCGCCGTTTTGCGGCAAGAGCGAAAAAATCCATGGGTTCCTCCCGGTTTCGATTTCTACCTTTCGGGCGCACACACGCCCAAGAAATGTTACCACGCCGTTCTTGCTGACGCATCCCGGAGATCGTTGCGAGAAAGAATCTTTCGACATCGCCACGCAGGGACGGGTTTGAAATCAGCCCCTACAGACCGTGTGCGAGGATCGGGCGGGTCACGATCCGCCCCTGCGGCCCATTTTGCGGAGGCGCGCGAGAAAACCCTCTGCGCCTCGGCGGCTGGTATGTCTGTTTCACGTTGAGAGCCAATCCGCAGATGACGCTGATGAAGCAGATTTCGCAGATGAAATTCTGAAAACCTTATTCCCTTGGAGTTTCCGATTCCTCACGAAAACAGCTCGTATCAGACGTTCGTTCTTATCTGCTCTTCATCAGGGTTTCATCTGCCCTTCATCTGCGGATTCGGTCCTGAAAACCGAGATTTTTTCAACGGAGTGTCTCAGCGGTGAAACATTCCCAATATCGCGATCGGGAACCGAGGGTCTACGCGGTGAGCATCACACCGGGGTTGTCGGCTGGGGGTTCGGCGAGGCGGCCGTCGGCGGTGTACATGCCGCGACTTGGGGGAGCGGCATCGGCCAGCTCGCGTTCGGCTTCGCGCTCGATGAGGCGGGCCTCCAGGGCAACGGCCCGGTCGGTGGGGGAAAGCAGCGGCCCGGTTTCGACGATCCGGCGGACATAGGCGGCTTCGCGCTGGACCGCACGGGGATCGCCGGAAGTCCTGGTCACCTCGAGGTCGACGGTACCGTTCACCACATACCGCTTTCCGTCGGGGCCGAGGACGGTCTGATAGGTCGCGCTGCTCCCGGTCGCCAGCGCGCGGGCGCCGGCATATCGCCGGATATATGCGTCCTGTCGTTGCAGATTCGCGAGTCGCGCCGCATCGCGAATCTCCGTCGGAGCGGGAAGAGGCTGTCCATCACGAAAGGTTCCGAAACGGACGGATGGTTCGGGAATGGGAAGGGTGATGCCTCCGGGTTCCATGTGCGGGTCCTTTCGAACCGATATCTCTGTAACAGAAATATCGGCCCGAAAAGGCCCCGACCGAAGTCATCGGCGCAGCCCACACGCCACCCGTTTCCGGGGGCTCGCGGGCCGCGACTCAGAACCTGCGGCCCCTGCCGCCGCCGCGCCTGCCGCCATGCCGGTGCATCGACCGCTTCTCGCCGCCGTTCTGCGCCGGACGGCGGTCTTCGGCGACCGGTGCGGAGAGATTCGCGGCATCGATGTCGGCGGGACTCGGCCGGCCCTCGGCCAGCATCCGCCCGCCGATCTCGTCGAGCAGCATCAGCTGGAGCTCCCTTCCGTGCTCGTGCTCCAGCATCTGGTCGAGCAGGCGGCCGAATCGGCGCGACCGTTCGCGCTGGGCGGAGTTCATGTCGCGCTGGCGCGCTTCCAGACGGGCCAGCAGGCGCTCGGTCATGCGCTGCTGGACGTCCTCCTCGGTCGGGGTCGGCTTCGACATGAAGGGGATGCCGAACCGCTTCGCGTAGCGCTTCAGGTCAGGTTCCTCCATCACGGAGACGAGGCTGACCGCCACGCCGCGGTTGCCGGCGCGGCCGGTGCGGCCGGCGCGGTGGATATACTGTTCGAAATCTTTGTGCCAGTCGTAGACGAACACGTATTCGAGATGGCTCACGTCGATGCCGCGCGCGGCGATGTCGGTCGCGACGAGAAACCGGAGCTTATGGTTCTTGAGCTTGGCCATGACGGTTTCGCGGTCGCGCTGGCCGAGGTCGCCGCTCATCTGGTCGACGTCGTAGCCGAACCTGCGCATGAAGGCGGCCAGATACTCCACCTCGCTTTTCGTATTGCAGAAAATAATGCCGCTCTCGGGGTTCTCCATCTCGATGATCCGCATCAACACTCGATCTTTCTGCATCGGATCGACGACGTAATACAGATGATCCATTTCGGGAACGTGCTGCGAGTCACCGGAGAGACCGATGAACAGGGGTTCGGTAAGAAACTCGTTCGAGAGGCGTTTCACGCTCGCCGGCATGGTCGCCGAGAACATCGCGGAGACGCGTTTCCGCGGGAGATACTGGCGGATGCGGGTCATGTCGGGGTAAAAACCCATCGACAGCAGTTCGTCGGCCTCGTCGATCACGAGGTAACGCAGGTCTTTGAGGACCAGCGAGCCGCGGCCCAGATGGTCGAGCAGGCGGCCGGGGGTTCCCACGACGATGTGGGCGCCCTGGCGGAACGCTTCGAGCTGGGGACCGTATCCGACGCCGCCGTAGACGGCGACGCTCCGGAGGCCGAGATGGACGTTGATGCGGTCGAGCTCGGTCTTGACTTGGAGAGCCAGTTCGCGGGTCGGGGCCATGATCAGGGCTTGGCAGCCGCCGACGGCCGGGTCGAGCTTTTCGCAGATCGGCAGGAGAAACGCACCGGTCTTGCCGCTGCCGGTATGCGACTGGACGATGACGTCGTCGTCGCGCAGCATATAGGGAATGATCTTCGCCTGGACCGGCATCGGCTCGCGCCAGCCGATCTCGGAAATGGCCCGGCGCAGGGGCTCGCGCAGAGATTCGAACTGGAAGCGGGGGAGTTCCTCGGCCAGGGGGGCCGCCGACTCCTGCTGGGGAGCGGAGGACGGGATCGGTTCGAGAGCGGCTTCTTCCTGGAGAGAGTGATTCGGGTCAGTCATGGTTCTGACGATTACATCCTTTCGGTCTGTGAAATTCTTTTCGCCCTTCAGAGTACCCCCGGGAGGGTTTTTCGCGCAAGGGCCGAAGATTCATTTGCGTAATCGGGATAGTATTGGTTACAATACACAATGGACATGAAGGGACATTCCCGAATAACGGATCTCGAGGAAAACGAGCGCGTCGCCGTCCTGACGGCCGAAGGCGTGTCGCTTGCCGATTCGCCGTCCGATGTCGAGGAAGACGTCGCGCGTCGCAGTCAGGCCGATGACGACAGCGCGACAGACGCATTGCCCCGGCAGAGCGTCGGCGTCGAGTTCTTTTTCCTCGTTTCCGTCTGTCTCATGTATCTCGCCGCCTGGGGAGTGACCGAGTTTCTCGAGCTTCCCGGCAACTCGTTCGAACGAGCCGAGATCCTGTTCACCTGTTTCGTCTGTTTCAACGGCGTATCCGCCTATTTGGCCTGGAAAGGCACCTGGTGGGTCCCGACGCGCGGACTCGTCCACGAGATTTCTCGAACGATCGCGACGGCGCTCACCTGCGCGGCGATCGCGAACACCACCGACCTCGTGTTGTGGCTGGGTCTCGGCAGGACTCTCAAAGATTCGAACATCCCGCATTTTTTCTTCATTCTCGCGATCCTTTTCGCTACGAGCGGCATGTTCAAGGTTGCGAGACTCTGGCGGATCCGGTTCGGAATTGGCGCGTCGCTGATCTACGCGGGCGTTCTGGCGCTGTTCGGGGCGCTCATGTACGCATCGGGCATCACGGAGTCTGTCCCAGGCCTTCTCGAGAAACCGAATGCCCGAGACGTTCTGTCGCACCTTCTGTATGCGGTGCTCAACTCGTTCGTCGCCTCGCTCGCCCTCATCAACTGGATGCACTCGCGCGGCAGGCTGAGCAAGGGCATCAGGCTGGTTTCGATCGGCACCTTTCTGCTGAGTCTCGGATGTATTCTATTTGCTATTGTTTCAGCGAAATATCCCGTCTACCTCGTGGCGGCGCATCCGGTGCACCTCGTTCTGGCCGTCGCCTACATGCTGATCGGCCTAGGCGTATATCGCATCGGACTGACGGTCCTCGACACGATCGACATGACGGACGAGAAATTCCCTCCGGTGAGCCCGCTCATCGAACTTTTCGGCGAAACCGACGGCTGGAACCTGTACAACCGGGTTTTGAAGCGAATCCGATCATCGGAGCTGCGTCTTGGCAGATCCCTCCGCGAGAACCGGGAAAAGACGGAGTCGATCAGCGCGCTCGAGCACTCGCTACGGACCGAGACGAAGATTCGGGAGGAGCTGCGCATCGCCAAGGAGAAAGCGGAGGCGGCGAGCGCCGCAAAGACCCAATTCCTGACGATGATGAGTCACGAACTCCGGACCCCGCTGACCGCCATTCTGGGCTACAGCTCCCTCCTTGCGGATTCACCGACGAAAGACCTGAATCCGGCCGACTTCGGGGAGCGCATCAAGGCCAGCGCCCAGCATCTGCAGCAGCTGATCGAAACGCTTCTCGACTTTTCGAGCATCGAATCGGGGAAGTTCCGGTACCGGCCGAAGAGCTTCCCGCTCGTCGAGATCGTGGAATTCGCGCGCAACCTCGGGGAAACGATCTCGAAGACCAGGAAGATCGCCTTCATCGCGAATGCACCGGCCGACGCCGTCATGATGCACAGCGACCCGGTGATGATCCGGCAGATTCTGGCCAACGTGCTTGCGAACGCCTTCAAATTCACGGAAGCGGGCGAGGTACGCCTCGACGTGACGACGACGGGCACGGGGGTGCGCTTCCGGATCAGCGACACCGGCATCGGCATTCCCGCATCAGAGCAGGAACGGGTTTTCGAGCCGTTCTTCCAGGTGAGCCGCGGAAATATGCGCAGTTTCGGCGGCATCGGTCTCGGCCTCTCGATCGTGAAGCACCTCACGGCGATCCTGAAAGGCACGATTGCCCTCGAAAGCCGGCCGGGCAAAGGAACCTGCATAACATTCGACCTTCCCAGGGAAATCCCGTGACCCGACCGGCGGAGTGCGGGTCGCTCCGGGCATGGGCGTTCCTGCTCGTCTCCCACGTTACACGACAATCACCTGCATGCCCGATACCGTTTGTGCTGAGCCTGTCGAAGCTCGAATGCTCTCGCCCTTCGACAGGCTCAGGGCAAACGGGAGCATCCTGTCGATGCGGATAATATTTATATTATTCGTGATACTTGTCGCCTAACACATGAGTCGCGCAGTATTCATTCTCGTCGCGATATTCAATATTGGAGGTTATATCATGGCTTCGACCGCTCCTGCGCAACCGTCCGGAGAGCGCGCGACGGCCGTTTTTGCCGGCGGCTGTTTCTGGTGCGTCGAAGCGGTTTTCGCTGAACTGCGCGGCGTCGAGACCGTGACGAGCGGCTACACCGGCGGCTCTACGGCGTCGCCCACGTATGAAGCCGTCTGCACCGGCACGACCGGCCACGCCGAGGCCGCACGCATCACGTTCGACCCGGCGGTCATTTCTTACGAGGAACTCCTGAAGGTCTTTTTCTCCGTCCACGACCCAACCACGCCCAACCGCCAGGGAAACGACGTCGGCACCCAGTATCGGTCGGCGATTTTCTTTCTCGACGAGGCCCAGAAAGAGACCGCCGAGCGCGTCATGGCCGAACTTCGCACGTCGGGCGCGTTCGGAGCGCCGATCGTCACGGAGCTGGCCCCCCTCACCGTTTTCTATCCCGCCGAAGCATATCATCAGAATTACTACGCGGGCAACAGCGGCCAACCCTACTGCAGTTCCGTCATCGGCCCCAAGCTCGCCAAGTTCCGCCATCTGTTCAAAGACCGGCTCAAACGCCCCGAAAACACCAATCGTTGATTCCCGGGGCATAAGCCAATGTTGCGCTCCCGTTCGTGCTGAGCCCGTCGAAGCACGAGAGGCTCTCGCCCTTCGACAAGCTTAGGGCGAACGGGTAGCTCTCATGCAGCATGCAACACGCAACGCTCCCCCGGCAGGCGGCAAAACGGCGGCACGAATGACGCAGAAACGAGTCACGCGTGACGCGTCCGGCGCCTGAGCGAACGCCGAAACCCTGATGATTCGCCAATTTCACGGCGGGCATGAGAGTTGCGATATACCTTCCCGACCGCTCGCACCTTTGCGTTGCGGCGTCTCATACGCCCTCGTCGTCCGAAGGAAGCCGTTCCGGCCGGTTCACTCCTCGCCCGGTGCGATGGCTCCCGGTTTCACGCCCGCGCACGTCGCGGCGCCTGGAACCGGCCGGCCCCGCCCGCGCGGCGATCGGGTTTCCCGCGGCTCCGGAATCCTTTCCGGCTCGATGGAAGAAGGGATGCAATGCCTTTTCGGCACGGGTCGGCTGCGCACCGGCATCGACAGTCCCCCGCATTTTTCAGGAAAGGAGCCCCGTATGTTCCGTCTCAAGTTCATCGGCGTGGGAAGCGCCTTCACCACGCGGGAATACTACCAGTCCAACCTGCTCGTCATCGCCGAATCCGGCAAAAAACTGCTGATCGACTGCGGCTCCCAGGCTCAGTTCGCCCTCGAGGAGCTCGGCATCACCAATGCCAACGCGTCGTCGGAAATCGACGGGGTCTATATCTCGCACCTGCACGCCGACCATATCGGCTCGCTCGAGTGGCTGGCCCTCGTGACCTACTTCCACCCCGCGCACAAGCGCCCCAAGCTGTTCGGCGTTCAGAACGTGCTGTCCGACCTGTGGAACAAGAGCCTGCGCGGCGGTCTCGAAACGCTCGAAGGCAAGATCGCGAACCTCACAGACTATTTCGAGTGCCACCCCGTCCGCGGCAACTCCTCGTTCACGTGGGAGGGCATCCGGTTCACGCCCGTGCAGACCGTTCACATCGTGTCCGGCATGATGATCCAGCACAGTTACGGCCTCCTCATTCAAGAGGAAGGCGGCGGCCCGCGCATTTTCTTCTCGGCCGACACTCAGTTCGCGCCCTACCAGATGCGGAAGTTCTACGAGTCCGTCGATCTGATCTTCCACGACTGCGAGACCGCCCCCTTCAAGTCCGGCGTCCACGCGCATTACGAAGACCTGAAAACCCTGCCGGCCGCCGTGAAGGCGAAGATGTGGCTCTACCACTACCAGCCCAACCCGCCCCAGGACGCGGAAGCCGACGGGTTCCTGGGCTTCGCCAGAAAAGCCCAGGAATTCCTCATCCAGAAGGTCGTCCCTGAAAAAGAAAAAGATATCGCCGCCTGATCAATGACGAGGCGGTTGGTTCGCGAACCGCCCCGACGGCACGCTGATCAGCCCATGTGCCGTTGGGGTGGATCGCGATGCACCCGAAATGCACCCTGGCACATCGCGTTCGCCGAAACGGGGAAACGCCATGGGCTTCTTGCAAAGGAGGGCGGTTTGGCTTACACTCGCAGGGCCGCCGGAGCGACCGGCCGGGCCAAGATCAACGCCTCCACAGGAGACGCCGCATGCCGATTCCGACCAGTTGCACAAGCGATTCATGGGCCTGGTGGCTCGGAGACCCCGCCACGCTGGCCGGAAGCGAGGATGCGTTCAGAGAGCACCTGTTCCGCATCCATCGTCCCGTGTTCGCGGTCGAGCGCGACGGCGCCCTCCATGCGACCCATGACGGCGGCGTTCTCCACGGCGCGACGGCCGCGAGCCAGTCCGGCACCCTGAAACTCCGGGGCATACTCCCGCCCGTCAGGCTCGAGAATCTCGGCGACGCTTCGTTCTGCGCCGACCTCGGGATCAGATATCCATATATCTGCGGCTCTATGGCACAGGGCATCAGCTCGCCCGCGATCGCGGAAGCCCTCGGCCGCAACGGCATGCTCGGCTTCATCGGTGCCGCCGGCCAGTCGCCGAAGGACGTCGAGGCGGCGATCGACCGCATGCAGAGCATCCAGCCGGCCGTTCCCTACGGTTTCAATCTCATCCACAGTCCCAACGAGCCAGACCTGGAAGCGGCGATCGTCGATCTGTATCTGCGGCGCGGCATCCGGCTGATCGAGGCGTCGGCGTTCCTGAACGTGACCCTTCCGCTCGTTCGATACCGCGTCAGCGGCATCAGGCAGGAAGCCGACGGCCGGATCGTCACCCCCAACCGCGTGATCGGCAAGATCTCACGGGTGGAAGTCGCCACCAAGTTTTTCTCCCCGCCCCCGGCGAAACTTCTCCAGGAGCTTGTCGCGCGCGGCGACATCACCCCCGAGCAGGCGGGGCTTGCGGCGCAGATTCCGATCGCGCAGGACCTCACGGCTGAAGCCGATTCCGGCGGCCACACCGACAACCGTCCGGCGGTCACCCTGCTTCCCACGATCCTCGCTCTGCGGGACCAGCTCCAGGCCCAGTTCAACTACCCGATGCCTCTGCGGGTCGGGATGGGAGGCGGCATTGCGACGCCGGCTTCCGCGGCGGCGGCTCTGGCGATGGGCGCGGCGTATCTCGTGACCGGCTCGGTGAACCAGGCATGCATCGAGTCGGGCACCTCCGACGCGGCGCGCCTGATGCTGTGCCAGGCCGGCCAGGCCGACACGGCGATGGCGCCGGCCGGCGACATGTTCGAGATGGGCGTCACGGTCCAGGTTCTCAAGCGCGGCACGATGTTCGCCATGCGCGCGGCCAAACTGTACGAACTGTATAAAGCCAACGCAGGCCTGCACACGATCGCCGACGCGGACCGGGCGAACCTGGAAAAAAATATCTTTAAAAATACATTGGAAGGGGTCTGGGCGTCCACCCGCGAGTTTTTCCTCAAGCGCGACCCGGCGCAGGTGCAGCGCGCCGAGCGCGACCCCAAGCACCTGATGGCGCTGGTGTTCCGATGGTATCTCGGCCTCTCGTCGCGATGGGCCGTCGCGGGCGATCCGGCTCGCACCGTCGATTTCCAGATCTGGTGCGGACCGGCAATGGGCGCGTTCAACGAGTGGGCGAAGGGCACCTTCTTCGAGAAACCCCAGAACCGCCGCGTCGTCGACGTGGCGTTCAACCTGCTGTTCGGCGCCGCCGTCACCGGAAGGCTCGCCGCCCTGCGCGCCCAGGGCGTCCATCTTCCTCTGGAAATCGCGCAGGTCCGGCCGCTGCCGATCGACACTATTGCTACATATATTCAATAACCTTGCCCCTCCCGCTATCATGAGCGGCATCGATTTCTCGGAACGATGAATCTCGAGGTCTGGCAGGCCTTCCTGCCGTTTCCCGCCGAGACCGTTTCGCGGCTGACCGACCATCTGAACGACGCGGAGCGGGACCGGGCCGGCCGGTTCGTGAACCCTGACGTCGGCGAGCGTTTTCGCTGCGCGCGAGGCCTTCTGCGCCACGTGCTCGGCAGGCGTCTCGGCCTGCCCGCCCGCGATCTTCGCTTCGCCGTGGAACCGGGCGGCAGACCGTATCTGGAAAGCGCATCCGGCGAGACGCCCCCGGCGTTCAGCCTGTCGCACAGTCACGATTGTATCGCGATAGCTATAGCCGACGCGGGGCTCGTCGGGATCGACGTCGAAAAACGCCGTGCCGGAACCCCGATGGATGCCATCATCCACCGCTTCTTCAAACCCGCCGAGCATGAAGCGTGGGAGGCCCTTCCCGAGGCCGAGCGTGAGCCGGCCTTCCTGCGCCTCTGGACGCGAAAAGAAGCCATCCTGAAAGCCCTCGGTCTCGGTCTCACGGGCCTCGAGAAGCTCACCATCAGCCTCGAAGACGGAGTCCTTCGCCCCGTCCTCACCCTCGACGGCGACCCGCAGGCTCCCGCCCGCTGGTGGTGCACCTCCTGGATCCCAGCCCCGGGCTACCTTGCCACCCTGGCCGCAACCGGAGCCCCTGCCCCGTTCCATCCCCACCCATGGCCCCCGTCAGACACCGCATCGAAACGCGGCGAATAAACCACGCAGACACTCCCACAAGGCGTCCCCGTCGTCTCACGATGCGCCCGGTGTCTCCCGCGGGATATGGCATCCCATGCGTCTCACATGTCGGGCGTTTAGTATCGCGTTCAATATATATTATATCCGTATCGACACGACACCCCCGTTGTCCTGAGCATGTCGAAGGGCGAGAGCACTCGTGCTTCGACAGGCTCAGCACGAACGGTATCGAGCATGCAAGGGTTTGCCATGTTCCTTGTGAGGCGAGTGGTATCGTATGCCTCACATTCTCTCCTGCGGCGAAAATACAGCCATCACGCAAGAGCGTTTTGAATCTCGGTCCAAAGGGACAACGGCAACGTCTGGAGAAGAGACCGTATCACCGCAGAGAAATTACGCTTGCAAGAGTATCGATTTCAGGCTTTCATCCGCGACATCTGCGGATACATTCCTGAAAACCTCGTTTCCTCTACGGAGTATCTCCGTGCGTCGTCAGCCAAGCAGCTTTCCCGACGCTCTCAAATCAAAATCGTGAGAGCGAGCAAGAGCGCAAGACCGGCAGCCAACCCCAGTCTCAGGAGCTCCATCGGAGATTGAGCGGTCTCCGTTTTCACGGGCGGAGCCTCCCCGTCGTTCGACAGGACTTCCTGTCCGGCGGCATCTGCCGCGATGAAGCTTTTGCAGTTTGCGCACACCGTCACCCGATGACCGTCGATGTTCACGGCGAATCGCGACATTTTCAGCGGAAGGCCGCAGAGTTCGCATGACGTGGCGCCGGATATATATTTGAGCATGCTCATGGAACACTCCCTTTCGATGTATGGAAGTATATCACGGCAACTGCACCGTATATGGCGAAATTTCATTTCGGATCGAATATCGCCACCTGAAAACCGGAAGCAAGGCAGAAAAGCACTCCAAGCAACCTTCCCATGCAACCTCCCAACTCTCGCCTCGAGTTGATAGAGAACCACCCTCTTCTCCGCGGAGCAGCCGTTCTACCGTCTCACGTGCGTATCCGCCGGTGTATCAGGACTAAACGGCGCCGGCATCGACAAATATAATATCGTATAGTTGTATTATTGATTCCTGCGATTCGAAAGCCGAGGAGCTGACTTCGTTCGTGTCGAGGGATAGAAGCACGAACCAGCGCTCGCCCATTGATTCCACTATTCGCTCTTCGATATCTCAGGGCGAACGGTTGGTTTTCATTCAGCAGGACTCACTATTGCATATTCCGGTGAAGGGCGAGAACGGCTCGAGTTTCGCAGGTTCGGCACCGAGGGAAGCGCAAAGCCGGCTTTTTTTTCCTTTCAGGAATCGACGTTCTGTTGCAGAAACCTCGGAAACTGCGCACAGCAGGAGGGCTTTCAAACGAGAATGTTTTTTTCGATTTCACATGAAAAAATCTGGTATGCTTGTGTTCATGATGAAACGACGAGCATTGGCTTTCGGACATGACTTTACGAGAAAACACCCGCCAACCACGCGCAAGCGCGCTGTTGATCG
>DAOSOK010000032.1 GCA_035373905.1 Candidatus Ozemobacteraceae bacterium
AAACTCAAGATCATGGCTCTTCATGAGACAAAGTACGCTTTAGTCGGATGAACCTGAAAAGAAACGCAGGCGCGGGCCGTAGCTCGCACCTGCGTGGGTGGGCGGAGCGAGGACGTCAGGCGGTCCGTTCTTCGCTCATTTTATATATTACTTGATATGGTTCTTTCCGCTCGACCGTCCGTTCGGTGATGATGACCTTCGAGACGTCGCTGCTCGAGGGGATCTCGTACATCAGGTCGAGCATCATCTCCTCGAAGATGCGCCGCAGGCCGCGCGCGCCGGTGTTCTGGCGGATCGCCTTGCGGGCGATCGCCTGGAGGGCGGGCGGGGTGACTTCCAGATCGACGCCTTCCATGCGGAGGAGGCGCTGGAACTGCTTGGTCAGGGCGTTCTTCGGGGTGGTGAGGATGCGGACGAGATCGTCCTCGCCGAGCTGGTCGAAGGTCGCGACGATCGGCACGCGGCCGATGAACTCGGGAATCATGCCGAACTTGAGCAGGTCTTCCGGCATGATCTGCGAGAGCAGGTGACTGATGCGCTTGTCGCGCCTGGCCATCGGCGTGCTTCCGAAGCCGAGCGACGTGGTGCGGGTGCGTGACTCGACGATCTTTTCTATGCCCTCGAACGAGCCGCCCATCAGGAACAGGATGTCCTTCGTGTTGATCTGGATGAACTCGGAGTGCGGATGCTTGCGGCCGCCCTGAGGCGGCACGTGCGCGATCTTGCCTTCGAGCATCTTCAGAAGGGCCTGCTGGACGCCTTCGCCCGAAACGTCGCGGGTGATCGACAGGTTTTCGCTCTTGCGGGCGATCTTGTCGATTTCGTCGATGTAGATGATGCCCTTCTCGGCCTTCTGCACGTCGTAGTCGGCGGCGCGCAGAAGGTTGAGCAGAATGCTCTCGACGTCTTCGCCCACGTAGCCGGCTTCCGTGAGGGTCGTGGCGTCGGCGATGCAGAACGGCACGTTCAACAGCTGCGCCAGAGTCTGCGCAATGTGCGTTTTACCCGAGCCGGTGGGGCCGAGGAACAGGATGTTCGACTTCTGGACCTCGACGTCGTCCTTGCGGATCGGCGACCGGGCGAGACTGATGCGCTTGTAGTGGTTGTAGACCGCAACGGCGACGATCTTCTTCGCCCGCTGCTGGCCTACGACATACTGGTCGAGAACGTCGACGATTTCCCGGGGCTTGATGATGCCCTTCAACTCATGGGTTTGGTCGTCGTCGACCTCTTCCACCATAATGTCGTTGCACAGCCCGATGCACTCGTCGCAGATGTAGACTTCGGGGCCTGCAATCAGCTTGCGAACCTGATCCTGGCTCTTTCCGCAGAAAGAACACCGGAACTGGGGGCTCTTAGACAGCATGCGGTTACTCTCCGGCCGATTTGGCGGTTACTGGCTTGCGTTGAACGACTTCGTCGATGATGCCGTATTCCTTGGCTTCCATGGCCGACATGAAGAAGTCGCGGTCGGTGTCCTTCTTCACGCGCTTGAGAGGCTGGCCCGAATGATGCGCCAGCATGTCGTTGAGCTTTTCCTTGATGCGAAGAATCTCGCCGGCCTGAATCTCGATGTCGCTGGCCTGGCCCTGCGCACCGCCGAGGGGCTGGTGGATCATGATGCGCGAGTTGGGTAGCGCGTACCGCTTTCCGGCGGTGCCGGCCGCGAGCAGAACCGCACCCATGCTGGCCGCCTGGCCGATGCAGATCGTGCTGACGTCGGGCTTGATGTACTGCATCGTGTCGTAAATCGCTAGACCCGCGGTCACGACGCCGCCGGGGCTGTTGATATACACCGATATGTCTTTCTCCGGGTCCTCGGACTCGAGGAAGAGAAGTTCTGCGATGATGAGGTTGGCCATGTGGTCCTCGATCTCGCCGCCGATGAAGATGATGCGGTCCTTGAGAAGACGAGAGTAGATGTCGTACGCGCGTTCGCCACGACTGCTCTGCTCAATGACGATCGGTACCAGCGTCACTGTGCGTTATCCCCCTTGTTGAATTCGGCTTCTTTCACCATATCGTAATGAACCGCGTTGTTCTTTAGCAAAAACTCGCGAATCTGCCGGTCGCGGATCGCGTGGCGGAGATTTTCCTCGCCGTCACCCTTGGAAAGGTGCTCCATCAGCTTGTCCACGGTCATGCCGTAATCGGAAGCCCGCTTTTCGACTTCGGCCCGGAACTCGGCATCCGACACTTCGATCTTCTCGCGCTCGCCGATCTCGTCGACGATCAGCATGACCTTCGTCTCGAACTCGGCTTTCTCGCGGAACTCTTCGCGGAACGCCTTGTAATCCTTGTTCGAGCGCTTCAAAAACTCGGCCAGGCTGCTGTTGAACTGGCGCCAGCGGCGGTCGATGTTCGACACGAAGTAGTCGATCGTGCGCTCGACCATGGCGTTCGGCAGGTCGACATGGGTCTTGGCGACGACCTCTTTCAGGATCGCATCGACCGCGCGCTCTTCGCCGTCCTTCACCGCGTGCTCTTCGAGGTCCTTGCGGATCTTGGCCTTCAGTTCGTCGAGGGTCTGGAACTCGCCGACTTCCTTCGCGAATTCGTCGTTCAGGGCGGGGAGAGTCGGGCGGGAGATGCGCTCGAGCGTCACGGTGACGTCGAGGGTCTTTCCGTAATACTTGGAATCCTTTTCGGCGTCGGTGTTGACGTCGTAAGTGAAGGTGCGGGTTTCGCCTTTCTTCATGCCCTTCATCGGAAGGTACATGTGATTGTCTTCGGTGAACTTGTGGTATCCCTTCTCTTCGGACATCTCGGCATCTTCGGTGCCGTCGCAGGAGACGACGATCTTGCCCATGAAGTAGTCGCCGAACTGGAGTTCGCCGTCTTCGACCGGGACGGTCTTGCTGAACTGCTCGCGGCGCTGTTCGAGCACTTTGCCGACCAGTTCTTCATCGACCTCGAGGCGCTTCACCGTGACGGTATGGCCGCGATAGCCGATCTCGCCGAGCTTCGGGCGGACGTCGAACGTCGCCTTGAAGGTAAACGGCTGGCCTTCCTTCAGGTTGGACTCTTCGATGGAGAAATCGCTGACCGGATGCAGCTTGGTCTGGCGGATGGCGTCAGGATAAACCTGTTTGACGAGCTCTTCCTCGACCTGCTCGCGGATCGCGTCGGGGCCGATGAACTTCGCCAGGACCGGACGCGGGGCCTTGCCGGGGCGGAAGCCGGGGATCTTCACGCTGTGGGCGGCGCGCTGGAAAAAATGGTTGTAGGCGGCCGAAACCTGCTCTGTGCCCACCTCGACGGTCAACGCGACCTTGTTGGGGCCGATTTCCTGAACCTGTGTCTTGAGCTGCGTGGACATGGATCTGAAACTCCTTCAAGAGAAATAAAAAAGAGCGGGAGACGGGACTCGAACCCGCGACCTCCTGCTTGGAAGGCAGGAGCTCTACCAACTGAGCTACTCCCGCTTGCATGCTTGCTTTGCGAAGGGCGGGACTTGAACCCGCACGGTGTAAACCACCAGATCCTAAGTCTGGCGCGTCTGCCAGTTCCGCCACCCTCGCACGCTGTTGCGCACGCGCGCTCGACCATATTACCAGAAGAGAACGGAGAAGGCAACCCCCCGCCAAACTTCAAAGGCCGGAAACGCCTTTCATCTCAGAAAACACGATGAACACAGAGGTTTCACAGAGAACGACCTTGATGAAACCCTTCCCCTTCGGCATAACGCCGCGGGCGAATCGGGCGGTTCGCGAACCGCCCCTGCGGGAGGCGAACATTGGGGTGTAGGGGCGGTTCGTGAACCGCCCGTGACGCACCCTGGCTACACGGGCTTTTTCGCGGCGGTCGCGGCGGGCTGGGCCGGCGGCGGCGGGTTGAACGGGAGAGTGAGGCGGAAGGTCGAGCCCTTCCCCGGTTCCGACTCGACGGAGGCTTCGCCCTGGTGAACGTGGGCGATCTGTCTGACGAGGGCCAATCCCAGGCCGGTGCCGCCCACGTCGCGGTTGAGGGTGCTCTCGACCCGGAAAAACTTGCTGAACAACTGCTTCTGGTCCTCCCGGGAAATGCCGGGACCGTTGTCCGAGACGGATAATGTGTAGCTTGTGCTATCGTATGAGAGTTCGAAGGAAATCTTTCCGCCGGCCGGGGTGTATTTCACGGCGTTGCTGAGGAGGTTCAGCACGCTCTGGTGGACGAGGTCCGAATCGCAGACGGCCTCCCGGTCGGCATCGGGAAGCCGGACGTCGAGCGTGTGATTCTTCTTCTGTATATCGGCAGATAGAACGGTGGCGGCTTTTTTCACCAGGCCGTGCAGGCTGACGGTCGTGAACTTGTAGGTCTTGCGGCCTGCCTCCATCTTCGAGAGGTCGAGGATATCGTTGATCAGGTTGGTCAGCCGGACGGCCTCGTCGAGGACGATCTGCAAGTAGTCCCTCCGGGTCTGCGGGTCGTCGGTCTCGTCGTCGAGCAGCATCTCGGTGTAGGCCCGGATCGATGTCAGCGGAGTGCGCAGTTCGTGGCTGACGTTGCTGACGAACTCGGTCTTCATGCGGTCGATTTCCCGCTCCAGGGTAATGTCGCGCGTTAGGCCCATGCAGGCGATCACTTCGCCCTGTGCGTTCGTGATGCGCTTCGCGTAAAACGCGATCCGCCGCTTCACCTCGCCCCGGGAGTCGGTGATCGTCACCTCGCCCCTCCGCGGGCGACTGCCGCTCGCCGAATCGCCGGAATCAATGCTGCCGCCATCGTTCACGGAGGAAAAGCTGGGCCGTTCGAAAATGGCGGGCCACTTCTTCCCGAGCCACTCGTCGCGGTCGATCTCGTAATGAGAGCAGTAGGCTGGGTTCAGATACAGGATCGTGTCCTGTTCGTCGAACAGGATGATGCCCTCGTTGATGTTTTCGAACAGCGCACGAAGCTTGATCCGTTCGTCCTCGAGGTCGCGCGTGGCCCGCGCCGCGTCGTGCGCCGCCTTTTCGAGCCGGCCCCTCGTTTCCTGCAGGGCTTCGTCAGCGGCTTTCAGCTTGCCTTCGAGCGCTCCGGCGAGACCTTTGAAACGTTCAGAAACCAAAGGATAAAATATACTATAAAATCCGAAAAAGAGGAACCAGGACAGGATGAGGGAAACGCCCTGCTCGGCGATGGCGCGGGGAAGATGGGTGATGTGGCCGCCCGATGCGACGAGGGCGGAGTTGCAGGCCTGTATGAACATGAAAAACGTGAAACCCAGTCCGAGGGCGCCCGCCCAGATCGCCCTGCGCCGGATGCCGATGCCGAGGATGATGAGACAGGCGCCGATCACCAGGGGAACGATGCTCAGCGCGGCGGACCCCGGCAGCCCGCTCCCTGCCCCGACGGAGATCGTTCCCCGGCCGTCCGTATAGCCTGCATGGATGTTCACGATGAGGCCGATGAAGGGCCCGGCCGCGGCGACGAGGATGAACAGCGTTCCGATGATGATCAGGAGATTGCCGAACCAGTCGACCCACCGGTCGGGATTGATGTCGGTGAATTTCGCGGCGATCATCTTCCAGATGATCTTCGGCGGCTCGATACCCGAGCAGAGCCACCCCAGGAAAACCAGTGGCAGTGGGGTCGTGCACCAGCTCAGGACCATGCCGATGCCGCCTGTCAGGTAGAACAGCCAGCCGAGCTTCTGGCGCATTGGCAGGCGCTCCTGCCATTCATGGGTATGGAGATGCTCGAGAAGCCGCTCGGTGACGATCAGGGCGATGCCGACGCCGATCCAGTTGATGCCGTGAAATGCCCCCGGCTCATCGAGCGTCGACAAAAGCCTGAACATGCCATAGGCGAAAGCGGCAAAGCCCGCCACGCCCCACCGGCTGTGCGGTCGAAAATCACGTTTCCCGGAGCTCGATTCCATGACCGCGATTCTAACAGGGAACTCCGCCCCGGTCGAAGCAAATTTTCAGGATTTCATCCGCGTCATCTCCGGTATCTGCGTAATCTGCTGATTGGTTTCCCAAGCTCGCGCGGTTGATGAAAGACGTGAGCGGAGGAGAGCGGGGGTGTGGTATCGTAGGGGCATGGCGCATATCCTCGTGATCGAAGATGAAACGAATATCGCGCGGGCGGTGAAGGACCGCCTCGCGCGTGACGGCCACGCGGTCGACACCGTTCTCTCGGGGCCCGCGGCGTTCGAGTATCTGCGCGGCGCGCGGCCCGATCTGATCATTCTCGATGTGCTGATGCCCGACATGGACGGCTTCGAGGTCGTGAAGCGCCTGAAGGCAGATGAGACCACGCGAAGCGTGCCGGTGATGCTTCTGACGGTCCTGACGGAAGACGAGCGGCTGAAACAGCAGGGCCTCGATGCCGTGCTGACCAAGCCATACAGCGGCGCAGACCTGAGCCGCACCGTGCGCGAGATTCTCGAACGCGCGGCAGGAGGGAACCATGGAACGGAACAAGATCCTCGTTGCTGACGACGAGCCGCATATCCTGCGGGTCGTCAAGGACAAGCTCGCGAACGCCGGTTTCTCGGTCGTGACGGCGTCGAACGGGGAAGAAGCGCTGGAATCGGCCCGCCGCGAGAAGCCCGCGCTCGTCCTGCTCGACGTGATGATGCCGAAGATGAACGGCTTCGACGTCTGCCGGGCGCTGCGCGCCGAAGCGGAGTTCAAAAGCGTTCCGATCCTGCTGCTGACGGCGCGCGGGCAGGAGATCGACCGGCACATGGGCCTCGATGCCGGCGCATCCGAATACATCACCAAGCCGTTCAGCCCGCGGGAGCTTCTGGCGACGGTCCAGGCCCAGCTCGAAGCCGCGAAGACTGTCTGAGGAAAAGGCCCGATGACCGTTTCCCTGTCGCAGAGACTGGTGGATGCCGATCGTGTGCGCGCCGTGCTTCGTCACATCGAGCAGAGCGGCGGCACCTGGGCGTTGTTCGACAAGGCGGCCGTTCGTCGTGCCGGCATGCCGCCCGACATGCACATTCGGCTTCCCGACGACGTGGAGCTCGAGGTCTGGCTTCCGGCGGACTGGCAGATGGCCGTTCCCTGCCTGAAAACGGCGCTGGAACAGCTCGTCGCCGCGGAATACGAGAACGCCGATCTCGCCCGGGAACTGTCGCAGATGTACGAAGAGCTGACCCTGCTCTACAGGCTGAGCGAGTCGTTCACGGGAACCCTGAACCTCGACGAACTGCAGAAGCGCGCCGTGGCCGAAATCGCGGCGACGCTCGAGGTGAGGCGGGCGTCGATTCTCATGCTGAGCGAGGACGGCGAAAGCCTCATACTCACTGCGGGGCTCGGGGTCGCGAAGGGCGATATCGGCTTCCGCCGGTTCGGCCGCGGGCGCGGCCTCGCCTGGAAGGTGATCGCGTCGGGCCGGCCGCTGATCGTGAACGAGCCTGCAAAACACCCCGATTACGAGCCCGGCCTGATTCCCGACGAGAGCCTGCTGCTGGTGCCCCTGCCGGCGAAGACCGGCTGGCTGGGCGTCATCGCGGTGTCGAGCAGGCTCGACGGCGGCGAGTTCAGCTCGAAAGACGAAAAACTTCTCACCACGATCGCCCAGCAGATGGGCGCCGTCTGGGAAAACGCGAAGCTGTACCGCGAAACCCGCGAGTTGTTCCTCAACACGGTCGAGGCCCTGGCCGCCGCGATCGACGCCAAGGACCCCTACACGCACGGCCATTCGCGGCGCGTCACCGATTTCTCGGTCGCGACCGCCGCCCGGCTCGGCATTTCCGAAGAGAATCTCGAAACGATCAGGATCTCGGCGCTTCTGCACGACATCGGCAAACTGGGCGTTTCCGAGGCTGTTCTGCGCAAGCCCGACCGGCTCACGAACGACGAATACGCCGAGATCAAGAAGCACCCGGTCATCGGCGCCGAGATCATGCAGCATATCCGGAAGCTGTCGAAATTCATTCCGGGCATGATCGACCACCACGAACGGTTCGACGGAAGCGGCTACCCCGACGGCCGGAAGGGCGATTCCATCTCGCTCGCCGGCCGCATCATCGCCGTCGCCGACACGTTCGACGCGATCACCTCCAGCCGCCCCTACCACCCCGACCGCCGCGGCCGGCCCGCCGAGACAGCCGTCGCCGAGATCAAACGCTGTTCCGGAACGCATTACGACCCCGCCGTTGTCGAAGGCTTTTTGGCCGCCTGGCGAGCCGGCGAGATCCGCCCCGAAGCCTCCGCCGTCGCCGCCCCGCCTGTCGCCTGATGAAAAAATATGAATCCATATCCAAAGTGGCGGGATGTCAGAGAACGCTATTTTGCCAGGAAAGAGCTCGAAGTCCTCGATGAAGAGGTTCGGGCAGAGATCGAGCAAATCAAACGCCTCGAACTTCAGCGGTTTGGCGGCCTTGCCGGGGAAGCGGGTAAAACGCGTTATTGAATAAAGCAAATTATACTATCATGGAGTACGACCTGTTCCAGCGGCTTGTGCGGAACGAGGTCGACAAGATGCCGCCGCGATTTCTGCGCGGATTGTGCGGCGTTTTCGTTGAGCGGAAGGCGTTTCGGGAATCGGGGAGCCTGACCGGGCTGTATGTGCTGGGGCATTACTATCCGCAGTATCACTTGGCCGGCGGGCCGGCGGTCGTCATCTACTACGGCTCGTTCCGCCGGGTGTTCCGGGGCGCCGACGACCGGAAGATCATCCGCGAGATAGCGAAAACCGTTTCCCACGAACTGCTTCACCACTGGGAATTCCAGTCCGGCATCGACGACCTCGGCGACGAGGACCGAGCGTGGCTCGAAAAATGGCGCCGCTCGGCCGGCCGCACCTCGCCGAACTCGTTCGGCCGCGACTGGCGCGAGGCCCTGCTGTTCCTGATTCTTCTGATGACCGGCATCACCATCACCGCCTGGCTCGTCAGTCCGTGACGAGGGAAAAATGAACGGCGGAAAATGCAACCGGGGCGTCCTTTCGGACGCCCCGGCGTGTGTTCAGCAATCTATCAGGACAGCTTGCGAACGTTGATCGCCTGGGGACCCTTGGGGCCGGCTTCGACCTCGAACTCGACCTGCTGGCCTTCGTTGAGGGATTTGTAGCCGGAGCCCTGGATCGAGCGATGATGCACGAAAGCATCCTTTTCGCCGTTCTCGCGCTGAATGAAACCGTAACCCTTATCGTTGTTGAACCACTTAACAGTACCGCGCTCCATTATTTGGAGACCTCCTAGTATTTTCTCCGAAGCCTAGAACTACATTCCCGCTTACCCACAACTTGGTTCTTGTCCGTGCCGGCCCAAGACCTGTACTGCAACAAAACCGCATCGGAGTCGGGGACGCCCCTCGGAAGTTCCTTCATCTTACCACGCAACAAAAGGGTACGCAAGAGAAATCGCCGTGGGCACGAGGCATGATTCCCGCAAACCCGCTTCAGATAACGGAAAAGCGCTGAAAAATCCCCGATTGCCCGACGACGGAAGAAGGCCGGATACTGTATACTGAATCCTGAAAGATTCCTCCGTTCGCCCTGAGTCTGTCGAAGGGCGATGTCTCTCGTGTTTCGACAGGCTCAGCATGAACGGGAACGAGAAATTTGCTTTATGCCATGCAGGAATAAATCGTTGGCGATATCAGTAGATGTTGTTATCGGAAGCATGCTCCGGCGGAAAATCCGGTGAAGCAGTCCGAGTCACAAGCCGGAACCCTGGGCAGGGCGTATGCGAAATACGTCACGGCCTCGGCTATCGTCGTGCTCGCCCTGCTATTATTCCTCGGATTGCCGACCAGGGAAACGCTCGAACGTGCCCAGAATCTCTTCGCCGGCTCCGGCAGCGTCGGAGTCTTGTATTACACGGCGTTGTACATCGTCGGAAGCGTTCTTCTCCAGCCCTGTTTTCCCCTGACGCTGGGCGCTGGCTTCCTGTATGGGTTCCCGGCGGGGTTCGCCATCGCCCTTCTCGCTTCGACGCTCGGCGCGGCCGCTGCGTTCCTGACGGCCCGGTATCTTGCCCGCGGCTGGCTGGCTCGGCGAGCGGAAACGGACGAGCGGTTCCGGGCGGTCGACCTCGCCGTGACGCGCGACGGCTGGCGGGTGGTTCTTCTCCTTCGCCTCGCTTCGGTTCTCCCGTACAACCTCGTGAACTACACGATCGGCATGAGCGGCATCGGCCTGGGCCCGTTCATCCTGGCGACATGGATCGGCCGGATCCCGATCACGGCCGTTCACGCGTATCTCGGCTCGATCTCTCCGCGCCTCACCACCCTCGGGGAAACCGCGCAGGCCCTTTCCCCGGCCGAAATCGCCGTCTACGCGCTCGGATGGCTGGCAACACTCGCCTCGATGGTGTACATCGGCCGCATCGCCCGTGCCGCCCTCGCCGCCAGAGCCTGACCCCCCGGACCCCGGGGTTGGCATGCTATAATGGCCCAATGGAGGTTCGCTCATGACTCATGTTGCCATTCGTCACATCCGAACATCGCTGTATGCCATCGCCCTGATCGTGATGCTTGCCTCCCCGGCGTTCGCCGCCACTGGAGAGAATGCCTTCTCGACGGCTTTTCAGCCGGCGGCCGAGGGGCACAATCCCGTGAATGCCTACCTGTTGATGCTCGCGTGTTATTACAACTATGAGAACCGCATCAATACGGCCAATTTCGAAGAATTCAAAAAGAAATACACCGAACTCTTCAAGCCCTGGGGCATGACCGAGTTCGATTACCTGAACGTCCGCCGCCGGAGCGCCGACACGCAGGTCGTCGTCATGTCGAACGCGGCGGTCGTGATCGTCGTCTTCCGTGGCTCGGAAGCCAGCTCCGGTGCATCGTTCAAGCCCGTGAAGTTCGTCTACGACTGGCTGCTGACCGACTTCAACTTTTTCAAGCACACGGTCAAAGAGTGGGGCAGTGACGTGAAAGTGCATCGCGGCTTTTACAACGCCGTCGATGTCGTGTATCCCGAACTGAAGAAGTTGTGTGAAAAGCATCTCGCGGGCGGCGCCAAGCGCCTCTGGATCACGGGCCACAGCCTCGGAGCCGGCCTCGTGCCGATCGCCGCGTTCCGGCTCGCGAAGGACGGCATTCCGGTTCATGGTCTGACCAGCTTCGCCGGACCGCGCGTCGGAAACGAGGAGTTCGCGGACGCTTTCGCGGCCATGTTCCCGAAGTTTCAGCGGTGGGTGAACGACAGCGACATCGTGACGATGGTGCCGTTTGCCTGGATGAAATACCGCCACGTCTCGAAGCCGAACAACCTGTATGCCGACGGAACCGCCGCCATCGGCGACAAACCCTTCAAGGGCCGCGCGAAGGTCTCCGCCCACATGCCCGGCGTCTACCTGCAGAGGCTGTATGGCCAGGTCCCGCCGGAACTGCGCGATACCGTGCCGGCTCCGCCCGCCTTCGAAAGCGGCAAGGGCCCAGAAGACCCCGAACTCGAGCGCGAATTCTCGAAGAAACGCATCTCCATCATCGACTTCGGAAAGCCCGACATCGAAGACTGACGTTTGAATTGACGAGGGCCGCGGCGTATACTGCCGCGGCTCTTTTGTTAAGGTCTGTTATCGCCGGAGGCATGTGGTGATGGATGGAGCGGGATTTCTCGCTTTTCTGTGCGTTTCGGTTCTACTGACGATCGCACCGGGACCGGACAACCTGTTCGTGATCACGCAGGGGCTGACCCGGGGCAAAAAAGCGGCCGTCGTGACGGCCATGGGGATGTGCTGCGGGAACAGCGTTCACACGCTTGCGGCGGCCCTCGGTATTTCGGCGGTCATGTATGCGTCGGCGGTTGCCTTTGCCGTCGTGAAATACGCGGGGGCGGCGTATCTCCTGTACATGGCGGTCGCGACGCTGATCGAGAAACCGGGAGGCGCCGGGAAGGCCGCTCCCGAGCCGATGAGCGCGGGCGCCATGTTCCGGCGAGGCTTCGTCATGAATGTGCTGAATCCGAAAGTGGCGATCTTCTTCCTCGCGTTTCTGCCACAGTTCGTTCAAAAAGGCGATCCGCACCCTGCACTCTCGATGGTCTTCCTGGGGTTCGTCTTCGCCGCGCAGGCCGTCGTCATTTTCGGCCTGATCGGCTGGTTCTCGGGGGCGATCGGCGGATACGTGCTCGAAAACCCGAGGTTGTCGCGCCTTTTTTCCCTGCTGACGGCCGGAGTTCTCGGCGCTTTGGGCATCCGGCTGGCGCTGGCAGAGCGGTGATGGTGACCTGCCAGCATCGTATCCTTGTTTTCTTGAAAGGAAAATACAGATGAAACTTGCCACCCTCTGCTATGTCCGCCGTGACGGCCGGACGTTGATGATGCATCGCAACAAACGACCGGATGACACGCATTACGGCAAATGGAACGGCCTCGGCGGCAAGTTCGACGCGGGCGAGACGCCCGAGGAGTGCGCGCGTCGCGAGGTGCGTGAAGAGAGCGGGCTCGTGGCGCGCGAACTGCACCTGAAGGGTGTCATCACCTTCCCGAAGTTCGCGAAAGGGGAGGACTGGTATGTGTTCATCTATATCGTGCATGCCGATGGCGACCCTTTTCGCGAGTGTCCCGAGGGCGAGCTCGTCTGGATCGACGACGAGAAACTCGTCGAGTTGAACCTCTGGGAAGGAGACAGCGTTTTTCTTCCCTGGCTCGACCGCCCCGAACTCTTTTCCGCCCGATTCACGTATGAGCATGGGAAGCTTGTTTCCCATGACGCCGTCTTCTATCCGCTTTCTGAAGCGTGACGGATATCCGACGAAAGTCGTATGTTCTGAAATATAAAGTTATATTATATAATAAAGCCGGTTTCGGGGCGCCTCTTCTGGACGGCTGCAAGATGGGCTTCCGGTCGAAGTGCAAACCAGAAACGCTTACGGTGAAGTCGGGAGAAGAAGATCAATCGATGTGGGAAAATTCGGGCTGCCTGACTTCGCGGCCTTTCACGATGATGGCCATCTGGTTGTATTCGCGGCGCTTGCCATTCTCGATTTCGTAGTCATGCCAGCGGGTCAGGAACTCTTCGTTCGTGAGGTAGCCGCGGGTCCCGAGCAGGGAGGGGTCTTCGATGAAGATCGCCTGGTCGTTGAACCCGATCAGGATGCTGTAATGCCCGTCTTCCCACTCTTTGGAATAATCTTTGCCCGCCGTGTCGCCCCAGGCTTGGTAATCGATGATGACGACCCGGCCCTGACGCAAATCCTCTTTCATTGCTTCGAGGGAATAATGTTCAACCATCCGTGCGTCGAGGCCGAGCTCCTGCAGCCCCTTCACGAGACGGCTAGGGTGTGTGCCCTGCGCGGGTGTGGTTCCGAGAGATCTGGCGAATTCTTCCTGATATCCCCAGTGGCCGAAATACATGGCTGCTGCCTGAAATACCCCCACGCCGCAGGAGGAGTCGTTCATCTGGATGACGTCGGGAATATCTTTCATCAGGAATGCCGGGGTCAGCGAGGCAATGGAGACCGGCCGGGATTGAACCGACGAGAGACGCTCCCGAAACGGTGTTTTTTCCGCTCCGTCCGTGGGGCGATACCCGATGATCATCGATGCCAAAAGCGCCGCGAAAATCGTCAGACTGAGCCAGCCGTGTCGGTTCATCGTTGTCTCTCCCCAATTCGTGATTGTCTTTCGCCATTATAGCAACGCAGAGGAAAACGGCAATGGCCAGAACGGACGATGGCTCGCGACGGCGATGAGCGAAGGGCCCTGTTTGGATCCGTTCTTTCCGGAAAAGTCGGAATGATAAAAATATATATAAATATATATTATTGCCGTTGTAGGGGTGATCCTGATTGAGTTACCATACTGCATTCGGAAAAAGGAGATATCTATGGGTGATATGCTGACCGGTTCGGCACCAATGCGGTTGCTGGACCTTTCGGGGCCCGACGTGCTGATGGGGATGTGCCTTGCGTTCGCTCTCTGTCTCGTTCTTGCGCGGATCTGCGCGGCGACGGCGCCCGCGGGAACCCAGACGCGGCACGTGCCGCGAACCATGGTTCTGCTCGGGGTGACCGTGAGCCTGATCATGGCCGTGATCGGGAACAGCCTCGCCCGGGCGTTCGGGGCGATCGGCGCGCTGAGCCTGATCCGCTTCCGCACCGCCGTGAAGGATACGCGGGACCTCGCCTCGCTGTTCATGTCGATCGCCGTCGGCATGACGTCGGGAAGCGGGTATTTCCGGATCGCCATCGGGGCCACGGCGCTGATGTGCCTGTTCCACCTGTTCCTGGTGAAGTTCCCGCTCGTCGAGTCGGGGCGGCGGTTCTGCCTGCTGAGACTGCGCCATCCCGTCGATCTCGACGTGGCTGCCCAGGTCTTCCCCCTCATCCGCCAGAAAGCGGGCGAGATCAAGCTGCTCGGCAAAGAGGCGGCGGGAGACGGAAAACTCGCGGAAACGGTCATCGAGCTTTCGGTGGATGATTCCCTGTCTCTCGACGAACTCGTGAAAAACGTGGCGTCCGCCCAGCCGACCGTCCAGGTCAGCGTCCTGCTGGACTGACCGGCGATCCGGGCTGAACGGTATGGAGTCACGCCGGACGGGCGATCGCGCCGGTAGACGGGGCGGCACTCGAGTGCTGCTCTGGGTTGTCGCGTTCGCGCTGTTCGCCGCGTTCCTCGCGATGGAAGACGGAACGGGCGGAAGCCTGCGCAGGGGGCCGCCTTCCGCCGTCTCGGGCGGGCGCCCCAATCCCGCACTGGCAGCCGATCGTCAGGACCTCTTTCGCGTGCGCGACATCAGGCTGTCCATCGCCGAAGCAGACTGGGACTTCTTTTTCAGCCACCCCCCGCTCTCTCTGACGGCGTTTCAGAATGCCCGGCTCGCATGTCCCGGGCGAATCAAACCCCTGAAAGTGTCTCTTCGGGTGCGCGGCGGTCACGCCTGGCACTGGAGGCCCGACAAACCGTCGCTGCGCGTGCGGATGCCCGTCGGCCTGGCGTTCGAGGGGCGCCGGGTTCTCGACCTGATCAATCCCGAAGATCCCGCGATGGTGACGAGCCTGGTCGCGGATCACCTGGCGGTGCGGGCCGGCGTGGCGGCCTCGATCACCCGCTGGGCCCGCGTCTGGGTCAACGACCGCTTTCTCGGCATGTACCATCTGACCGACAGGCTCGACGGCACGCTGCTGGCGAATCTCGGCATGCCGGAATTGCCGGTGGGCGAGGGGAACCGCCGCACGTCGGACCTGTGGATGGACCCCGATCTCTGGGATGTTCACGGCGGTGCGATGACCGTTCGCGACCTCTGCCGGCCGGTGTTCGCGAAGCTGCTCGCGCTCGTCCGCCCGCCGCTGAACGTCGAGCGGACCGCCGGACTGTCGGAGTATCTCGACCTGGTGCGGACGGCCTCCTGGTCGGCGATGGTCACGGCCGTCGGAAGCCTCCAGAGCGATGACGTTCACAACCAGCACTGGGTCTTCGACAATACCGCGGGCGTGAAATTCTGGCCGGTGTTCGCCGACTGCGGCGGGTTCGGAGCTGTCACCCGGTTCGGCCTCGAAACCCGGCCGGAGGACATCGAGCTGTGGCCATACGAGTTCCTTTTCCCGATTATGGATGCCGCGTTTCGGAACCCCTACTTCGTCGCGAGGCGAAACATGGCGCTCTGGAAGCTGCTTCGCGGCGATCTGCGCGCCGAAGCCGTCGCCTCGCTCGCCGTCGGGCTTCACGCGCTGGTCGAGCCTGAGATCGCGGCGGAACGGCACCTCGGGGCCGTCGTCACCGTGCCCGGCCTGGGCGTTCCGGTGCGGGTCCCGATCTCGGCGCGGGTCGCGGCATCGGAAGCGGCGCGCATCGGAGACTGGATGCGGCATCGCGAGGCATATCTCGACGGCATGCTTGCATCGCTTGCCGTGACGATCGCGCCCCCGGAGGCGGTTTCCGGTGACTGGCTCCGCCTGCCCCTCGCGGTGTGGGGCCATGCTCCCGTCGAGTGGGAGCCGGGGGAGCTTGCCGCGTCGATCCGGCTCGACAGGAACCGGGACGGCCGCATCGACCAGGACGATGCCTCGTGTCCGGCACGGCTTCGCCTGTATCCGGCGATGCGCGAAGAGCCGGCGGCGGGCCGGAAATGGCTCCGCGGCGAGACGCGGCTTCTTCCGTATCTGCTGGCGCCCGCCACTCAGACCTATCTCATCGGCATCCGGGCAGACCGGGCCGCCGAGGTCGTGGCGGCATTGAAAGCCGGCGCAAGAAATTCCGTGACGGGGATGCCCGTTCCCGTGCTGACGGCTTCGGAGGCGGCGATGCCGCCCCTCTACGCGCATGCCGGGAGCCTTCACCCGTGGGCCGTGTCAGCCGGAACGCTGGACTGGTAAGGAGAAAAGACGTTGGCAAGCGACTGGGGGAGATACGAGGAGCGAAAGTTCCTGCTTCCGCCCGGAACGGCGGGAGAAATTCAGACGCGGCTGACCCGTGCCGCCGTTCCTGACAAACATTCCGGAGTTTCCGGATACGAGGTCGCCTCCCTGTATTTCGATACCTGGTCGGGGCAGTGCGCCTCGGACAAGCGTGAGGGGGAGTTCGACCGATACAAGGTGCGACTTCGCGCCTACCGTTCCGATGCGGCTGCCGGTTGGGCGGGTTTCCACCTCGAATTGAAAAGTCGCCAGGGAAATCGGATCGGCAAACGTCGCCAGCTTCTGCGGCCGGAGGAAGCCGACGGGATCGCTCGTGAGGGGCTGGGCGGCGCGGCGGTGGCCGCTCTGCTGGATGGGGACGGGGAACGGCTCATTCCGCCCGGACTGGCCGAGGCCTGGGCGGCCCGACCGGTACTGCGGCCTGCCGTTCTGGTGACGTACCGGCGGTCGGCGTTTCAGCTTCCGGGCTTGCCGGGCCTGCGTCTGACGTTCGACCGGCAGGTCGCCGCTCATCCGCCCTGCTGGCCCCCGGAAGACGCGGGAGGCGGGCGTCGGCCGTTCAGCCCGGTGTGCATCTTCGAAGGAAAAGCGCCTCTCGCCCTGCCGCGGACGATCCTGCAGATCCTGGCATCACACGGCATCCTGGAAACCAGTTGTTCCAAGTTCCTGCTGGCCCGGGACCTGCTCGATACCCGAATTCGCGATGTTCATGCGGCGATACCGCTTGCGGAAGGCCTCCACCCCTGAGGCGTGAAGCCGAACGCCTCACTCCCCCATGGCGAGAAGGGCGGCGAGCGTTTCCGCCCTCGCGGGATCGCAGACCGACAACGCTTTCTGCTCGCGAAGCGCCGTTTCGCGGTCGCCGCTCGACAGGGCGAGCGTGGCTATATACAAACGTATATATCCTTCCCGCGGGCCGGAAGGGTGGAGCGCGAGAACGTGCTGAAGCGCTTTCCCGGCCTCCGTCAGAAGACCGAGATCCGCCCGGGCCATCGCCAGTTCATACCAGGCGTCGATATCGCCGGGAGCGAGCCGGACTGCCTTTTCCAGAAGGCGTATCGCGTGTTCCATGTCGCCTGTCTGCCGGTTGCAGCGACCGAGGGAAACGAGGAGCGAAGCATCGTCCGGCTGCCGTGACCGGGCGCGATGGTAATGTCGTATCGCCTGGGTCGGCCGGCCGCTCAATTCCAGCGCAAGGCCGAGATCGTGGTTGACCGCGGGATCGTCGGGGTTCAGCCGGTAGAGTTCCTGAAAACGGGCGAGATCGTTCCCGAGTTGCGCACGATCGGGGGTTTGTGCAAGAATGACTGGTGAAAAGCAGGCGGACACGAGCATCAGCAGAACTCCGCCGATGGCTCGTCGCAGGAAGGGCGAAGAAAGGGGGCCCGTCATGGAAAACAACACCGTCAATCGGTTCATGTGGGTCATTCCCGTCGTTTTTCTCATCCTAGCATGGCGGATGAGCGGGCTCAAGGCATCGCGTGATATCTGCCCCGAGTTCGGCGGCGTGCTCGACATATCAGAAGCCGTTGCCGCCAAAGCCGACGGGACGCCGCCCCGGCTCGAAATGGAATACAAGTATCTCATCGAGGGGCCGGCGGAACTCCTGAAGAAAGACGAGTATCTGCTCGGCGCCATGCATCGGGCCGTCGAGCGTGAACTGCAGAACGAGTTTCAGTGGGAAGTCCCGAAATACGTCAACGCCTCGTTCTCGGTCTGCCCGATCGGCCTCGGCACGTTCTGCTTCGTCGACATCTACGTCGATACCCCGGACGGCATCAACGAGCGCTGGAACATCGCACATCGCATCCGGTACCGCTGGCACTCCCGGGGCGCGTTCATCCGGTACATGCTCGGGAGCGAGCGGGCCGACGATTACCCGCACCGGTGCGAATACCAGGTGAAGAGCTCGCGCGACGAGCAGAAGGACGGCTTCTATACCGCCAGGGAAACCCGGTTCGAGTATCGGAACGAGTCGCTGCCTTTCAAGCGCGACAAGTCTTCGCCGCCGCCGCCCTGGCCGTTTCACGAATATATACCATCTGCGATAACCGGGCATTATAAAAATTATTTCACGACCTCGGCGCAGGAATACGCGAGGTATATCCGCGAGGTCGAGCCCCACCGGGAGAAGCTCCGCCTGGCCCCGACCGTGATCGAGGTGATGACCCGGCGCCGGATCCATCTCAATCTGAACAACCCGTGGGGGGCTGCGACCGCGGTTCTCGGCGGCGGATCGACGACGAACACGACCCAGGCGATGGTGCTCACCCTCGATACCGTCGAGGTATACCCGCCGGATATCCTTCGGGTCTACTACGTTTCCAGGGAAGCGCTGAAATCGGGGATGTATGCCCAGCGGCTCGAGCGGCGCCTGCGGGACGAGTTCCGGCCCGCGTCGACCTATACCGAGGTCGAGTTCGAATTCGAACGGAATATCGAGGCCGCTCTCCACGAGCAGATGCGCGTTGCCACCGATTCCTCCGAAGCCGGTCGGCTCGCGGCGATCGAAACCGCGTTTCTCAAAGACCAGCTCCGCGTTTCCGAAATCGTCCGCAACGCCCTGCAAGAGCTGGGCCTGTCCGCGACGCCGATCAATATCAGCAAATATCGCAAGGCCCGGTCGATCCTGCGGGGCGATCTCGCCTGGTCGGCCTGGGGCGGCAAAACTGGCGTTGCAACGGGACCGCAACCGTAGATCGAGGCCGGATGTGTGGGAGATCTCGATCGGGGGAATATTGGGGCTTGCCATCGGGGCGTGGTTCTGGTAAAAATGCGCCCGTGAGAATGTACGCGATGGGCGTTCGATATCGGTCTCTTCGACCGGTCAGGTTCTTTGCACGCCTTGGGATCGCGATACTCGTTTTGTTCGGCCTCGTGGGGCTTTCCGGCTGCAGGGGCAAGGGCAGGGTTCTCATCGTCGCGGGCTCGACGTCGGTGCAGCCGGTGATGGAGAAGATCGCCGAAGCGTTCCGGAAGGTCAAGCCCGGCCTTCGTGTCGACATCGAGGGCGGCGGCAGCAGCGCCGGCATCATGGCGGTCAGGGCGAAGACAGCGGCGCTGGGGATGTCCTCGCGCGAACTCAAGCAGAACGACCCGAACGAGGCGCAGTTGTGGCGGCAAATGCTTGCTCTCGATGCGATCGCGATCATCGTTCACCCGGAAAACACCGTCGCGAGCCTGTCGCTGGCCCAGGTGCGCGACCTCTTCGCGGGAAAAATCAAGACATGGAAAGAGGTGGGCGGCCGGGACAGGCCTGTCCATGTCCTGGTTCGCGAGGAAGGCTCCGGCACGCGCAGCGCGTTCGAGGAACTCGTCATGAAGGACGGAAAGCACGAGACGCCGGTCGACGATTATGCGCTCGTGCAGGATTCGTCGGGAGGCGTGCGCGAAGTGGTCTGCAACGACCGCGACGCCATCGGCTTCGCCTCGCTGGGGGCGCTCAACGACAGCGTTCGGGCCGTCAGCGTCGAGGGAGTGACTCCCACGTTCGAATCGGTGCGGGAGGGGAAATACCGGCTCGTGAGGCCGTTCTATCTCATCGGTGTCGAGCCGCCGGCCGGTGATGCCGCGGACTTGACGAGATTTTCGCTGGGCAGTGAAGCGGCGGTGATCATGCAGAAGGAGGGCCTGGTCGGTGTCTTCCGGTAACGTGATGGCGGCCGACGACCTGCGCCGGCGCGAGGAGTGGATCAGACTGGCCCTGCTCTGCATGGCATTCTCGTCGATTCTGGTGCTCGCCATGATTATCCTGTTCGTCTTTCGCGAGGGCGTTCCGCAGATCGTGCGGGTCGGGATTCCCGAGTTTCTCGGCGGCGGCCGGTGGGCGCCGACGAAGGGGGTATTCGGCATTTTCCCGATGATCGTCGGCACGATCCAGGTCACGCTCGGCGCGCTGGTGATCGGCGTGCCGCTCTCCCTGCTGTCGGCGATCTGCCTCTCCGAGTTCGCCGCGCCGCGCGTCCGGATGGTCATGAAACCCCTGATCGAGCTGCTGTCGGCCATTCCGTCGGTCGTGTACGGCTTCATCGGCGTGACCGTCATCGTTCCCCTCGTCCGAGACACGCTCGGCGGAAGCGGGTTCTCGGTGCTCTCGGCCGCGCTCATGCTGAGCGTGATGATCCTGCCGACCGTGACGAGCATCGCCTACGACGCGCTCCGGGCCGTTCCCGCGGCCTACCGGGAAGGCGCGCTCGCGCTGGGGGCCACGCCGTGGCAGACCGTCACGCGCGTCGTCGTTCCGGCGGCCCGCTCGGGCCTCGTGACGGCCGTCATCCTCGGGATGGGCCGCGCCATGGGCGAGACGATGGCCGTCATCATGGTCGCCGGAAACGCCGTCGTCGTGCCGACCTCGCCCCTCCATCCGTGCCGCACACTCACGAGTAATATAGCTTTGGAAATGGCATACGCCTCGGGCGGTCATCAGAAAGCCCTGTTCGCGACGGGTGTCGTCTTATTCGTCATGATATTCTGCCTGAACTCGATCGCCACGTTCATCGCGCGACGCCGCTGACGGGAGAGGAGACCGATGGATCAGAACGTCCGCCGCCGCAACGAGCTCGCGAACCGGGCCGGCATCGGCCTCAGCTACCTCGTGACCGGGGCCGTTGGCCTGCTTCTCGCGGCGATCGTCGGCTACCTCGTCTGGAATGGCTGGCCGCGACTTTCCGCGGGGTTCTTCCTGCAGCAGCCCGAGGACCTCGGCCGGGCCGGAGGCATCCTGCCGGTGCTCGTTTCGACCGTCCTTCTCGGCGGGCTTTCCCTCGCGATCGCCGTCCCGCTGGGGGTCTGCACGGCCATCTATCTGACCGAATATACGACGGAGGGAAAACTAACGACGGTCATCCGGTTCGGGGCCGAGTGCCTCGCGGGCATCCCGTCGATCATCTTCGGCCTGTTCGGCTTCATCCTGTTCGTCATCACGCTCGGCATGGGCTGGTCGATGCTCGCCGGCGCCCTCACGCTCGCCTGCATGGTCCTTCCCACGATCATCCGGACCGCGGAAGAGGCGATCAAGTCCGTTCCGGCGGGGCTTCGGGACGTCGGCTACTCGCTCGGGGCGACGAAATCCCAGGTCGTCTGGCACATCGTTCTTCCCCAGGCGCGGCCGGGCATCATGACCGGCGTCATCCTGGCCCTGGGCCGCGCCCTCGGCGAGACCGCCTGCGTCATCTTCACGACCGGCATCTCCCTCGAAATGCCGACCTCGCTGCTCGATCCCGGCCGGCCGATGGCCGTCCATTTCTACATCCTCGCCCGCGAAGGAATCTCGATGGAGATGGCGTACACGACGGCCCTGGTGCTGGTCGGCCTCATCCTGCTCGTGAACGTCGCCTCGGCGTGGTTCCTCGCGAAGCGGAGCACGTCATGACGACCGAGCGGGCCATCATGCTGAAAGCCGAGCAAGTTTCCTACGCCTACGCGCCGCCCCCGGGAAAGCCTGCGGAACCGGCGCTGACGGATATCTCCCTCGAGGTCGAAACGGGAACGGTGCTCGCCATCATCGGGCCAGGCCGTTCGGGAAAGTCGACGTTCCTCAGGTTGGTGAACCGTCTGCAGGAAGTGGCGCACGACGGAACGATCTCCGGCAGGATCCTGGTGAACGGCTTCGACGTCTACAGCCCCGCCTGCGACCCGTTCCGCCTGCGGCGCCAGGTCGCCTTCGCCTTCGACAAGCCCCGCGCCCTCGACATGTCGATCGCCGAGAACATCACGTTCGGGCCGCGCCTCGCGGGCATCACCGCGAAGGGTGACCTCGAGGCCATCGTCGAGGAGACCCTGCGGGCCGCCTTTCTGTGGGACGAGGTGAAGGACCGCCTCTCGCTGAACGCGAACCGGCTCTCGGGCGGGCAGAAGCAGCGCCTCTCGATCGCGCGTTCGCTGGCCCTGAAGCCGAAACTCCTTCTTCTCGACGAGCCCTGCTCGGCGCTGGATCCGATCTCGACCGCCGCGATCGAGCAGGCCCTGACGGAGCTGAAATCCCGCACGACCTGCGTGCTCGTGACCAACAATACCAAGCAGGCCGCCCGCGTCGCGGACGTGACCGCCTTCTTCCTCATGTCGCAGCTCGTCGAGATCGGCCCGACGGCGCGCCTATTCCGAAGCCCGGTCGACAGGCGCACCGACGACTACCTCTCGGGGAGGTTCGGCTGATGCAGAGCGTCGTCACGGCCCGCGGGCTCGACTTCTGGTATGGAACGTTCCATGCCCTGAAAAATGTATCGTTTGATATAGAAGAGAAACGCGTGACCGCGCTCATCGGGCCGTCCGGGTGCGGCAAGTCGACCCTGCTCCGGGTGTTCAACCGGATGTGCGACCAGGTTCCGGGGTCGCGTCTCGCCGGCTCGCTTCGCGTGCTCGACCGCGAACTCGCGGAGCCGGACTGCGACGTGACGGGGCTTCGGCGCGACGTCGGAATGGTGTTCCAGCACCCCAATCCGTTCCCGATGTCGATCTTCGAAAACCTGGCGTTCGGCCTGCGCCTCGCCGGAATCCATGACCGCACGGCGCTGGAACGGGGGGTTGAGGAGAGCCTGACGGCGGTCGGTCTCTGGAACGATCTGAAGGACCGGCTCGACGCGTCCGCCGTCGCCCTGTCGGCCGATTACCAGCAGCGGCTCTGCATCGCCCGCGCCGTCGTGATACGGCCGAAGATCCTCCTGATGGACGAGCCCTGCTCCTCGCTGGATCCCGTTGCGACGCAACACGTCGAGGAACTGATCGTGCAGTTGAAGCGGGAATACACGATCATCATCGTGACGCACTCGATGCAGCAGGCCGCCCGGATCTCGGACCAGACGGGCTATATGCTGCTCGGGGAGTTGATCGAGTTCGACGCCACGCCGACGATCTTCCGGCAGCCCCGCGATAAACGTACAGAAGACTATATTTCCGGAAAATTCGGCTGAGCGTCGAACGCCGGCCGTGGAGGATTTCGCGTGATCATCAAACGCCATATGGATATGGAAATGAACGAGCTGCGCGGCATGCTGCACGAGATGGGGCGCCGGGTGCTCGGCATGCTCGAGCGCGGCCTGAAGAACGTCGGAAGCGGCAGCACCGACGTCTATGATGCCATATTCGACGAAGAGGTCGAGGTGAACCGCCTGCAGATGCGGATCGACGACCTCGCCTGGAAAGTCATGGCGCTCTACCAGCCCACGGCGGGCGATCTCCGGGCGCTGATCGGCGCCATCAAGGCCGCCGCCGATCTCGAGCGGGTCGGCGACGAGGTGTGCACGATGTGCCGCCGGTCGATGTCGCTCGGGAAGAGTCCCTGGCACGTCGACCCGCCGACGCTCGTCGAACTGGGCGTCATGGTCCAGAGCCTGTTCAAGGACGGGCTGACGGCCCTGTTCGAGCCGACCGAAGAGCTGGCCGAGTCGATTTTCACCGCCGACGACGCGATCGACGACGCGTTCCAGGCCCTGTTCGAGCAGATAAGGGAACGGCTTCGGACCGAGCCCGACCACATCGACAGCCTCCTCGATTTCCTTTCGATGGGCCGCAGTCTCGAACGCATCGCCGATCACGCGACGAACCTCGCCGAGATCGCGATCTTCATGCAGAAAGGCCAGGACGTTCGTCATCACGGCCTCACGTTTTGACCCGGCACATGCACGAACGCATTGATGCGTTGCAGGGGCGGGTCTCAGACCCGCCCCTACGGGCAATGACGGGAGTGCGACGTGTATATGTCAAAATATAAATCAATGGTGATGCGATGAGCGGTCGGACGGCCGAAATCGTGAGCGTGGGGACGGAGCTGCTGCTGGGCGAACTGGTCGATACGAACGCGGCGTGGATCGCGGGCGAACTCCGGCGGCTTGGGTATTACGTTTACTATAAAACGACGGTGGGCGACAACCGCGGCAGGCTCGCCGAGACGATCGGCCGGGCGTTCGGCCGGGCGGATCTCGTCGTGGTCAGCGGCGGCCTCGGGCCGACCGACGACGACCTGACGCGCGAGGCGATCGCCGACGTGTGCGGCGCGGTTCCCCGGGAAGACCCGGAGCTCGTGCGTCTGCTCGAGGCGCTGTTCGCGGCGCGCAACCGCCCGATGCCCGCCGTGAACCGGAAACAGGCCTGGCTGATTCCCGGCGCCCGCTCCCTGCAAAATCCGATCGGAACGGCGCCGGGCTGGTGGGTCGAGAAGGACGGCCGGACGATCGTCGCGATGCCGGGCCCGCCCCACGAAATGAAGAGGATGTGGGAAGAGCAGGTGAAACCGGCGCTTCCGAGGGGGTCGGCGATCCTCTGGGACACGACCCTGCATACGATCGGCATCGGCGAGGGAAACGTCGCCGAACTGCTTGCCGAGTTCACCGCGCGGGCGAACCCCAGCGTCGCCACCTACGCCCGCCGGCACGGCGTCGACGTGCGGGTCGCAGCGGGCGCCTCGGACATCGATGAGGCGAAAATCCTCGCCGCTCCTGTGCTGGCCGAGGTCGAGCGGCGGATCGGCAGGTTCGTCTACGGCAGGGACGACGAAACGCTCGCGGGAGCCATCGGAACGCTGCTTCTCGCGTCCGGGAAAACCGTCTCCGTCATCGAATCGGTGACCGGCGGCCTCGTCGCCGACATGCTGACGGACACGCCCGGGGCCAGCAACTGGCTGAACGCCGCGATCGTCGCGTATACCAGGGCCGCAAAGGAAATGAACGGCGTTTCCGCGGACCTCCTCGAGCGGCACGGCTGCGTCGCGGATGAAACCGCACGAGCCATGGCCGAGGCGGTACGGCGGCGATACGGCACCGATTGGAGCATCGCGACGACGGGCGTGGCTGGCCCCGGGGAAACCGAAGGAAAGCCGGTCGGTCTCGCGTTCGTCGCCGTCGCCGGCCCCGCCGGAATCCGCTCCATGAAACTCGGATGGCCGGGCGAGCGCCGCCAGGTCAAGGAGCGAACCGCCAACGGCGCCCTCGGCCTGCTTCTGCGGGTTCTTCGCGGCGACAGCGAACCTTGATTCATGGTTCCAGCGACGATGCTGTTGTAATATGAAAATAGCTATATAATAATAGAGAGAGGGTGCGTGCATGGCGAAGACGATGAGATTGTTTTATTCGATCCCGGTGCCGGACGATGTGCGGTATGAGCTGCGCAAGGCAGCCGACTCCCTGGGGCCCGACTGGCGGCCGTCGACCGAAGCGCAGCTGCACATCACCCTGGCGTTCATGGGCGAGGTGCCCGAAGAAGACCTTGCCGAGGTTATCGCCGCCGGCGATCGCGTGACCGCGGGCATGGCCCCCTTTTCCGTCAAACTCGGCGATGCGGGCGGGTTTCCGAACGACAGAAATCCGCGCGTCTGGTTCATCCATGTGGAATCTCCGGAGCTGATGCACCTGGCCGACGCGTTGAAGCCGGGGGTCGCCCGCTGGGCCGATCCGAAACCGTTCAAGGCCCATCTGACCATTGCCCGGCCACGCTCATACCGGGCCGCCGGCCGACCGCTGAAGATCGACCGGAGCTGGCGCGTCGACAGGTTCGAACTTGTCCGAAGCACGCTCGGCGCCAACGGCGCATCTCATACGGTGGTTCAAGAGTTTCGTCTGACCGGTTGAGCGAAACGGGAGCCTCTTCGCCAAGTTGCGGCTGGAACGTCCTCGAAGGTCAGGATGTCTCTTTCGTTCTTTGCGCGAGGGGAAGGTTCAGCACCACCTGTGTTCCCGCATCCTCTCCGGTTTCGCGGGAAGAAATGGCGATCGAGCCGCCGTAACGCTCCACGAACATTTTCACTAGCGGCAGGCCGAACCCGGTGCCGCGTTCTCCGCGGGTTCCGGGGCGAGTGGTGACCGTGGCGGGTTCGAACAGATAGGGCATCATGGCGCTTGGAATGCCGATACCGTGATCGCGGATGATCAGCAACACGCGGCTTGCGCATGGTTCTATCGACACCACGATCCGGCTGCCGGGATGACTGAATTTGATCGCATTGCTGAGAACGTTCTGCAATACGCTGAACTGAAGCGAAACCGGCTCGGCCATCACCCGGATGCCGGAGCCGGTCGTGAGTTCGTACGTTTTCATCAGTTCGATGCCTTTTTCCTGCAGGCGGCCCTTGAGGGTTGCGATGGTTCGGTCGAGATACTCGGTCAGGTCGACAGCCGTCAATCGAAGCGAGATTTTTCCGTTGGCCGTCGCCCGAAGCAGCCGGACGTTCTCGACGATCGCCTGGATATCACTGGCGCAGGAATACATTCTCAGAAAATACTCGTGATCGGCCCCCTGGAACCGGTGTTCGAGAAGCGAAAGAATGCCCAGAAGCCCGGTCAGGGGATTGGCCACGTCATGCGTCAGAAGCGAGACCAGGGCGCTGTTGCTTTCGCTCGATTCGAAAAAATGCTGCTTCTGCTCCTCGGAACGGCGGAGCGATTCTTCCAGCTGCAACGCGGTCTTCTGGCGCTCGTCCATCTCCTGCTTGAGAGCCAGCGCCTGGTTGCGCAGCTGCTCTGCCATCCGCTCGATCCGGCGCGTGTAATCGATGTTGAACAGGGCCTGCGACACGAGCGGCGCCAGCCGCATCGCCCGAAGGACATGCTTGGCCGAGAAGAACCCGCGCTGGGAATGCAGACACACGAACAGCGCCGGAACGGGGTCGTGGCGCAGCAGCACGTGAAGTGCCGATGAGAAGGGGGCGCGGATCGATTCCGGCTGTTCGCGCCACTCAGGTATGGCGGAGATGTCGAAACAGGCCGCCGCTTTTCCGGAGAGCACTCGCCTCATCATGTCTCCGACCGTCCAGACGGAGCCGGCCAGCTCGGCTTTCGTGCTGATGACCGGCTGCAGGCCCCCGTCGCCATCGAGCGTCAGGATCAGGGCTTCCTCGAAGCCGATGATTCCCTTCAGCACTTCGATGAGCTTTTCGAACACCCGTTCGCGATTCCGAGGGTCGGACAACACGTTCAGCCCGGCCAGGATCGCATCGGACTCTGCGCGTGCCTCCGATTCCCGAACATTGGCGCGTTCGAGATCGATAAGGGTTTCCCGGAGGGCCTCGGCGTCTTCAAAGGAGACGGAGCGATGCGTGATGTTCGGTGTCCCTCCGGATTCCGTCATTCGGTGAACACCAGCAGGGAGACCATGAAATTCCCGTGCCGATTCTCTCCCCCGACGAAACAGCCCTGCTCGCCGTAGGTGAATGCACCGAGAAAAGGAACGTCGTCACCCAGGCCGCGCCGGAGGCCGGCAACAACGTCATTCATTCGCTCGCGAACGATGAACATGCAGCCGGCGCAAAACATGACCATCGCACCTGAGATCCGTCCCTGAAGAGGCGAGAGGGAGTCCACCGCCGAACGTGCCGCCCGTTCGGCGCGCTTGACCAGGCCTTCCTGGGTTCCCTGCATGAGCCAGACCTTTTCGTTCGGGGAGATCCCGGTAAACAGGGTCAACCCCCCTTCCCGGGTCATCGTTGCCGGGTGCGACAACTGGAAATAGGGTATCTCGCCGATCAGGCCGGCTACCCTTCCGAGCGGGTGCAGAGCCGTCCGCTGCATCAGGTTTCCGCCGGTTGGCAGGAGGTCCGCCAGGCGGTTGTCGAGCCACTCATTGTAGACGTGGGCAGCCTTCCGGCCATCGAGTTCCTGGATGGTTCTTCCCTCGCATCGGGTAATGACGGCCATTTTCGTCGTAGGGTCATACCCGCTGTGAAAGGAAAAGCCGATCTGACCGGGAGAAAAGAGCACCGCCACCACCGCCGCGTTCTCATGCACCCTGCCGTTGGCGAACTGCTTCCATTGGCCGGTCAGGTCGTCGTCTGCCGAACTGCCGCCGCAGATGGGAACGTTCGGCCCGAACAGGTCCTCCAGACCGGCCAGCACCTCTTCCTCGTGGCCGGGCGCGTTGGTGACCCAGACCATCGTCGGGATTTCCCCTTCGCGGTTCGCCTGTTTCAATGCCTCCCGTCCGGCGATCACACCGGTGGTTCGCGGATGTGCTCCGAGCGGCGCCATGCCGACGCCGTATGCCCCGTCGGGGTCGAACAGCGCCAGAAGTCCCATGCAGCGATCCCCCGTGCATAACGCCCCCCGGTGGGTCATGATCCCCTGGCAGGACGTGCCGCCGTGCATCGGGACGTCCGGGAAGGCTGCGGACAGCTCATTCATCAGCACGGTTTCGTCGTATCCGATCGTCGCGTAATAAAACAGAAGCTGAGGTTTTGTTTTCTCCGGGGTTTCGGTCGCGCGCACCAACTCCCGTATCGCCTCGAGCGAATCGGAATGCCGGGAAAATGCAACGATCGTTCTCATCGGAATTCACTTCTCACGTTCAGATCATTCTCTGTTTTCAGGATAGACTGCCTTTTCCCTCCGTGTCAATGTCCGGAAGGGGTACCATCGGCTGTGCCGCATCGATCGCCCCGCGTCGCGCGCTGAAAAAATATAATTATAGTTATAATACGTGCGCCTGGTTTCGCTCTTCTCGCCGTGATGCGGGACGTACCTTCCGCTCAACGGTCGCGTCGCGGGTGGCAGGGGCAGGAGAGGCGTGCAAGGGGAGCGGGGTCGCCCGTGCGGTTGAATGCGCGCAGGGCAGATTTGATCGATTCGTCGCACTTGCCGCAGCCGGCAGGAACCCGTTTCGGCTCGAGCCCTTCGTCGCTCAGCCCGACGACGGTCTCCCCGAGGGCGCTCAGGGCTATGAGCGTTTCCACGACGGCCCAGAGTGAAACAGCCTGGTACCGGCCGGCAACGTATTCTTGCTCGAGAGGGGTGCCGGGGGCGATGAATGTCGGCTGGAGGGCGACTCTTGCCGGAAGCGACAGCCGCTTTGCGAGGTTGAATATATATCTTCCGGTATTGACGGCATCGACGATCGCTGCCTCGTCATCATGAATGCCGATCGGCTTGAGAAGAACATTCGCGAGGATGCTTGCGCCTTCCGCGGCGAGAACGCTTGCCGCCCGTTCGAATTCCGCCAGGCCGAATCCTTTGTTGATGAACTTTTCACGGACGGTGTCGTTCGAACTCTCGAGCCCGATGCCGACTTCCAGGATGGCGTTCGGAAGAAGCCTGCGGGAGTCGGCGATCCGCTCCGGGGTGATGAACTCCGGTCGCGACTCGACGAGAATCCGGGCGACGGCCGTCTTCCCGAGCATGCCGAGAACGTGCGTCCGGACGTCGGGCGGCATCTCGCCGTCGGCAAAAAACGAGCCGGAGTTGTACAGGTCGACTTCGCCTATGCCGTCTAGGGCACCCGGAGCCCCGAAAACCGACTCTGCCTGGGCGATCAGGTCGGCCGGCGTCCAGGTCGAGTCGCCGAAGGTCATCGAGCCGAACCCGCACATTGTGCATCCGCCCCCGGGCCGTCTGGCATACGCGCAGCCGGGCGCGCGAAAGATGAAGATCAGCCGATCGGCAGGTTTCCCGAAAACCCGGGTCGGAACACGCTCGACCCAGGCCGGTTTTCGGGGGTCCGGAGGGCGGCTCACCGCTTGACGAGATACGAGCCGATCGCCAGGGCGTCCATTTTCGACCGCTTGAAACAGTCGATGGCGTGTGACGGGGTGCAGACGATCGGTTCGCTGATGTTGAACGACGTGTTCAGGACCATTCCGATGCCGGAAAGGCTTTTCATCTCCTGGAGCAGTCTTGCGTAGATCGGGTTCACCTCTGGCCTCACGACGTGGGCGCGGGACGTCGCGACGCGCGTGATGCCGTTTTCCTGGACGACGGCGGGGATCCGCTGGATGTCGCGCGGCTCCTTCACGGGGAGGGCGAGCAGCATGTATTCCGCCGCATCGAGATCGGTCGGCGTCCGCAGATGACGCGCCACGTCCTCGACGAGGACGCTCGGCGCGAACGGGCGGAAGCTTTCCCGTTCCTTCACTTTCGCGTTCAGCTTCGTGCGGATGTCGAACCGGCTCGGATCGGCGAGAATCGAGCGGTTGCCCAGGGCGCGCGGCCCGAACTCGAGACGGCCCTGGAACCAGGCGACCACCTTGCCGTCGTAGACCATCCGGGCGACGCGCGCGGGGAGGTTGTCGATCATGTCGCCGCGGAGGCCGGCGGCTTCGATGGCGGTCCTGATCTCGGCATCGGTGTATTCCGGCCCGAGATAGGTGTGTTCGAGGCGGGGGCGCTTCGCGTTTCCGAGAACATGGCACCAGAGGTGGCATGCCGCGCCGATCGCGGTTCCGCCGTCGTTCGCGGCGGGCTGGATATGCAGGAACTTGAACGGGGTTTCGCGCAGGATCCGGGCGTTCGCGACGCAGTTCAGCGTGACGCCGCCCGCCATGCACAGCGCGTCGAGACCGGTCTTCCGGTGCAGCAGCTTCGCGAGATGGACGAACACCTCTTCGGTGACGGTCTGGAGGCCCGCCGCGATGCTGGCTTCCTCATACCGGTCGATGATCGAGGTGCGGCGCGGCCCGAGCAGCTTCTCGATGCCGCTGAAATCAGGGGTGCGGAACTTCATGATCGAGTTGTCGACCGTGAAGCCGGTGTCGGTCAGTTGGATGATCTTGCGGAACTGGGCGGCGTAATCGACCCCCGAATCCTCGCCGATCGGGTCGGAAATGCAGGCGTAGCCCATGACCTTGCCGGGACCGCCGTAGACGTCGAAGCCGAGATGTTCCGAGATCTTTTCCCAGACGAAGCCGAGCGAGTTCGGGTAGGGAATCTCGATGAGCGGGGTCAGCTTGTTCCCTTCGCCGATGCCGAGCCAGGCGGTCGTGAACTCGCCGATCCCGTCGATCGTCAGAACGGCGGCCTTTTCATGTCGAGACGTATAGAACGCGCTTCCGGCGTGGCAGAGATGGTGGGGAAGGAAGTGAAACTCGGCCTTCGGGAAGCGGCGCTTCAACTCCGCTGCGGCTTTGTGAAGATGTGCGTGAAATGTGACTTCGCCTTCGGGCGTACCGAAATCGCCGGGCGGAATGCTCTGCTCGCCGAGGTCGCGGTTGGCCGCGAGGCGGGCTTCGGGGTCGAAGGAGAACGCGACGTGATCGACCTGGTCGGGCGTGATGCCGGCATGGCGCAGGGCCCACTCGATCGCTTTGTCGGGGAGCTCGTCGGCGTTGTCGACGCGCGAGCACTTGGCGTGCTTCACCCGATTGAACCGTTCCTCCTCGACCGCGCCGAGGATGACGCCGTCGCGGAGAAGGCAGACGGATGATTCGTGATACGCCGAGTTGACGCCAAGGATAATCGTTCCCATGCTTTGCCGTCCTCCATGATATAATAATAAATATATATATACGCAGGAACGCCGGCATCCCGATCGGGGAACCGGACATCTCAGCGAGCGGAACCACTATACCACCGATGGGGCGTCTCGGACCAATTCTCCGGGCAGGGTCAGCGAAGGTTGTCTTCTATGGCCCGGAATCGGCGGGCGGCGTCGACGAACGTTTCGAAGAGACGGCCGAACTCGGCTCGATCCGGGAGCATCTTCTCGGGGTGGAACTGGACCCCCGTGAAAAAGGGGCCGGACGTCGTTTCGATCGCTTCGACGATGCCGTCGACGGAGCTTGCAGTGATCCGAAGGCTGTTGCCCAGCTTCTTCACCGCCTGGTGATGATACGAGTTCACCTCGACGGTGGGTGATGACAGCAGTTCGGCGAGAAGGCTTTCCGGTTCGATCCGGATGGTGTGCGTGCAGATGGCGGAATGGCCGTCGATCCGCAACCGGTGCGGAACGCCGCTTTCCGATGCCGCCTGGGCCGGAATATCCTGCCACAGCGTCCCGCCGCGGAACACGTTCATGATCTGGTGTCCCCGGCAGATGCCCAAAACCGGGATCCCGCGCTTTTCGGCCGTTTCGAGCGCCGTCAGTTCGAACTCGTCGAAGACGCGGTTCACCTTTTCGAGCTTCGGGTGCGGCCGTTCCCCATACAGCATCGGATCGACGTCGTCGCCACCGGGAATCAGTAGTCCGTCGATCCGCTGAAGACGGGCGGCCGTTTCAGAGGCCGGATCCGACGGCGTGAGCGGAACGATCTCGGCGCCCCAGCTCGAAACCGCGTCCCGATACCGCCGAAGCAGCTGCGGGTCATCAGGATTGGACGGCGAATTCGCCGGCAGCGGCCTGATCGAGAGTATGCCGATGCTGGGAGTTGATCGGGAAATCCCTGATGATGCGTTGCCCACCGGTCCCTGCCGGCAGAAGAAAAAGGCGACGATCAGCAGCAGAATGACTCTCAGATAACCGTTGACGGAACTCCTGGCACTCGAACCGCTCATCGCTCTGTGCTCCGATTGATGGAGGAATGTATTCTTTCAGAGATGTACCACATATCCGCCAGGATGTACAGCGGCAGATGATGAATCGGCAGAACGATGATCGCCCCGGCCGTGGGCCGGGGCGATCGGGCGAAAACCGCGTTTTCTGTCAGTATCCGTAGGTTGCCTGGTGGAGGCTGTTGATCACCTCGAGGCGCTTGCGGGCCATTTCGACCTGGCGTTTATAGGGGGCGATATATTCCTCGATGATCTGCGTGCGCCGGTTCATGATGTCGTGATACCGGTCCATCGCCCGGTCCATCTCGCGGCGGTAGGGTTGGACGTACTCGTCGACGATCTGGGCTCGGTTCCGCATCGTGTAATCGTACCGTCTGCGGTTTTCCTCGACGGTGCGGCGGGCCTGGTCGATCAGTTCGGCCGAGGGCGACGCCTGCGACTGGAGACGCCGGAGTTCCTCTTCTGACCGCTGGACTTCGCGGCGGGCATGCTCGACGCGGCGTTCGTATTCGCGCTCGCCGTCGTACTGGGCCTGGCGATACCGCTGCTCGGCGCGGTCGTAGTCGCTCCGGGCGTCGCGCAGCATGCTCTCGTAGTTGCGCTCGGCCGCTTCCCGCTGCTGATTGAGCATCTCGATCGATGCGTCGTGCTGGCTCCGGGTGCGCGCCACGATGCCGAGGCTGGCAGACTTCGGATCGCCGTTTCCGGCGATGAGCGTGGCGGCCTTGGCGTAATCGGCCTTCGCGCCGTTGAAGTCATACTGGGCGTTCATGACGGCCTTCGACAGATACACGTCGGACAACCGCTGATTGAAGTCGGGGTAATCGCTGAATTTGCCGGGGTAGTTCCATGACTCGAGCTGGGCGAGGGCGGTGAGCTCGGCCGCGTTGCCGTCGATCAGCTCGACGACCTTGAACAGCCACTCGATCGCGTCCTTCATGCGGGTGTCGAGGCGGTAACAGTCGGCGATCTCGAGGAAATTCTCATCGGAGCGGGCCATTCTGAGCAACCACTGGATGGCCTGTTCGTACTCCTTCAGCGCCTTGTAACAGCCGGCGATGCGGCCGCGCACCGTGTCGTCCTGCCGGTCGATCTTGAGGTAATACTCGATGGCCTTCCGGTATTCGCCCTTCTTTTCGAGCGTCGATGCGACGTTGAAGACCATTTCCTGAACCTGCTTTTGAAGGTCCTTCATGTCGGAATACATTGACCTGATCGTCTCCGACGTCTCGGCGATCTGCTTTTCGAGAGCTTTTTTCTTGCTGCCCTGGAAGACGCCGCCGAAGCCGTCGAGCTTGCTTCGCTCGATATACAGCCTGTCGAGTTTGAGCTCGGGCTCGAGCAGTTCGGTCTCCTTCTGGATCAGCCGCTTCTCAAGGGCTTCGATATCGGACGTGTCGGCGGCGAAAAGGGTCGCGGGGACGAACAGAAGACCGGCGGCCAGGATGCTCAAGGTATAGCGTTTGATATTCATCGTTGTCCTTCCTCTCTTTCCCGGTCGTCAGCGCCCGACGTTCACATACAGGTCGCCGAAGTCGGACTCGCTGTAATAGATGGCGTCGCTGCGGGTGCCGCCCGCCGGAACGACCCAGATCTGCGCCTTGGCGTTCTTGAGGCGGAGCTTCTGCTCGCCGCCCACGGACTCGACCTTGCCGAGCTGGGCGATGCGGCTATACTGATTGTCCGCCATCCAGCCGTAGGGGTTTTTCTCGATGACCGTCTGATACCAGGCCAGCGAGCCTTTCTCGGGGGCGTCGCGGGTCGGCTCGACCGTGACTTCGATGCTCTGCTTGCCCCAGAAGCCGCCGGTCGTCAACACCATGACCGCCTTGAGGTCGTTCGCCACCGCGACGCCCTTGTAATTGCGCATCAGGGCTTCGATGACGTATTTGCGACCGGAGACGTAGTAGTTGGTGACCGGCTTGTCGCCGCTCTCGTCGACATACGACGCCATCACCTTGCACTCGTGCCGGTCGAAAATCTCCCTGATCAGCTCGTTGCGGCGGTTTTCCTTGTTGTCGTCGACCGAGAGAACGGCTTCGACGATCGGCATCTGGATGACGACGAGACCGCGCTGGACGGTGCTGAGCAGCAGTTCGGAAGAGGCCGCGCGGCTGGTTTCCGTCGAGGCGACGTCGTTCGCCGCGCGAACGAGTTCGTCGGAAGCCCGGAAATCAGCGACTTTCAGGAATGCCGCGCGTTCTTTCAGCATCTGGATGGCGACGGCGGACGTCTGCGCTTCGAGTTCTCCCTTCCCGGCCGAAAAGGTCTGCGCCGTTTCGAGGGCCGCCTGAAGGTCGCCGGCGTTCTCGATGTCGCCGATCATGCGGCCCAGAGCCTGCTCGCGGCGCTCGGTCTGCGCGGCAACGGTGGTATATGCCTCGCGCGATGCGGCATCCGTCTCGTTCATCGTGTAGGCGGACTGGGCGATTCCCTGGGAAAGATCCTCGAGAGCCGCCTTCATCGCGTCCGCATCGAAGGCCACCGCCGGGGTGACGGCCAGAACGGCCATCGCCGCGACTGTCCAAAAACGTCGGAACATGCTCATCCTCCTCAAAAAGGCCGGAATTCTGAACTCCCTGTATAAAGCAAGAGATATGCCGCAGTGGTGTCCCTCATTGAAGGCTTGTTCCATGATGAACCCGGGCCTCCGGTGTCGATTTTTCGTCACTTTTCCTGCCGGAAATTCAGACATCGCAAGAGAAACGTCAGCGGCGCATGGCCGATCGGGGCATGGTCCGTTCCCTCTTGCATTACAGGTGGGGTGAGGGTATGATTGCGCCCTATCGATCGACGAAAGGAACAATACCGATGCGTCATATTCTCCCTCCTCTCCTGATCGCCGCGGCGTTCGCCATGGTCATTCCCGCACAGGCGGCTCCCAAGGCCGGCACTTCCGCCGCTCCCGCAGCCGCTTCCGAGACGAAAGCCGTGAACCCGATCGTCCTCGCGAACCAGATGATGATCACCGTCATGGAACGGATCAAGGCGGGCAACTACGCCGAAGCGCGCACCGTTGCCAATGACATGGTGTTTGGAAGCGAGAAACTGGTCGACACGCCGAACGCGGTCACCCGGAGCTTCGCAAATCTCATGGGGAAGAAACTCTACGAGAAGATGCTCGAAAAGGAAGGGCGGGGCAACGTCGAGGTGACCTGGACGCAACAGCCCATCGCCGACGGGTATTATTTCCTGGCCATGATCAGCTTCCAGGAGGGGAAACCTGACGAAGCCCTTGAGTTTCTGCAGAAAGCCATCTTCTGGGACCCGGTCCGCGCGGCGTTCTACGTCGAGCGCGGGTTCATGATGCATCACCAGAAATCCCCGGTCGAGACGGCCACGATTTTCATCACGTATCTCAAGGCTCTCGAACTGGCCGACAATCCCCAGGATTTTGCGGCCGCCCTCCGGGGAATAGGCTACCTGTTCGTCGAACGCCGCGACCTGAAGCCCGGCCTCGCCTGCTATCTGCTGTCGCGCAGGCTCGATCCCGACGACAAGACCGCGATCCGGCAGATCGACTACATCCGCGCCCGGTCGCCAGGCCTCGTGAAAGAGATGGATGAAACCAAGGCGGCTGCCATCCTCAAGGCCGCGAATGTGCCCCCCACCTACAACCCTCTCCACGTCCAGGTGCGTCTCGAAATCGCAGATGAGATCAAAGACCCCAAAAAGGCCGCCGAGGCGAAGGCGATCCTGACCGAAGCGCTCAGGCTCGATCCGAACAATCCCGAGATCATTCGCAGGCTCAAGGCCCTGAAGTAAGCCGTTTCAGTTCCAGGAAAACGGCGGCGGAATCCGAAAGGAATCCGCCGCCGTTTTGACGTGCACTCGTCAGGATTTTCCTTTGGCCGCAGATTTTTTTGTCTGTGCGGAGCCGGCCTTTTTCGCATCGCTCTTCGCCGAGGTGGTATCCGCCTTTTGCTTCTCGTCTTTCTTTTTTTTCGGCTTCGAAGGAGGAGTCCACGGAGGATTGTGCTTGCGGCTCTTTTCCTGCGACCACATGTGATCCTGCGCATACTGGATCAGCTCGGCATCAGACAATTCTCCGAAACTGCGTCCAGAGCCGGCGCCGGCCGGGGCGTTGGCGGTCGCCTGGGGGGTGTCCGCCGTTGCGGGCGCTGCGATTGCCGCGGAAGCGGTCGGGGCGACGGGGAGATCGGCAGGCGGGAACAGGGGCTTGGAGGCTTCTTTTCGAGTTCCGCGGTCAGTCTTCTCGCTTGCGGAGGCTTCGTTCTTGTGTTCGCTCCGCGGAACGGCCGGCTTTCTGGGTTTCTTCGCGGGCGCCTTTTGCTTTTCGTCCTGTTCAGGCTCGGTCACGATCGACCCTGGCTCGAACTCCTGGGCGGGCGGCGTCTGGGTCTCGAATTCGGCGGGCGGGGCGACGGTTTCGACCGGCGCGGCGGCAGCGGCCTCTTTCGCTTCGATCCTGCTGCGAATCCGTTCCAGCAGGTTTTTGCCGTCTTCGGTCAGCGCTGATGCCGGAGTTCCTGCCGCGAGCGTGAGAAAACCCGCCAGCAGAAGACCGGAAACTCGAAACTGTGAATTCATTGTTTTTCCTTTCGTCCGTTCACGACCGCCGGACGACAACCCGCCTCGACCGCAAAAGAGCCGGTTCAGGATTGTCCGGAGCGGTCGGAACGGCTTTGTATAAGCCGCCCAAACGCTGATCGATTACAGATGGCTCTGGTCAGCCCGTTGTTTCGCCGAGGCCATTTCGTCGTGATCAACCTTGAAGATCTTCGTCACGACGCGGCCGACGCCGCTGATGCCGAGAGCTTTGGCCCCATGTTCGTCGAGATCGACGATGCGGCCGGCGATGAACGGTCCGCGGTCGATGACGCGGGTGAGAATCTTTTTCCCGTTCGCGGGGTTGATCACCTTCACGAGGGTCCCGAACGGTAGGGTCTTGTGCGCGATGGGATAGATCATGTCGCGGATTCCGAGCTGCCTGTTGTCGATCTTTTCGGGCTTGGTGGGGCAGTGATACCAGGATGCGATACCAAACTCGACCAACACTTCGATGCCGGGATTTTTCTGATAGACGGTATTCGAATCGACGGATTTGTTCATCCTGGCGGCGACATCAGTGATCGGGATCGGCGCCGCATGTGCGGTTGCGGTCAAAAACAGGCCGATGACGAGGACTGCTGCGATTGATCGTACGGTCAAAACTCAATACCTCCGTTGATGGATCGAATCGTATCTGAGTTATAAAAGCATAAGAAAATCGCTCCCGGCTGTCAACCCGCCGGTCCGACCTTCGGATACGCTGATGATCAGCGGATGTTCGTGGGGTGAGAGAAACGGTAGGGGAGATTCCGGAACAGTTTCCAGGTTCCGTTCTCGCGGCGCCAGGTGATGACGGCGCTGATGGGGCCCGAGTCGACATCGACGCCCGGAACCAGCCTGATGACCCGCACCTGCGCCGAGCAGCGAACGGTGGCGAGGTCCGGTCCGTTGAACGCGATCGATTCAATGGCGTAGGTCGCGATCTTCACGTCGCAGGCGTTGAAACGCGCCTGGGCGGTCTCGATGAGATCGCTGAACGTGCTGTGCGAGTCCCAGTCGTTCCCGAAATTTTCCGAGACGAGCTCCCGAAGAACGTCGAGGTTCTCGCTTCCGAGCGCGGCCTGAAGCCGGACGTGGGCCGCCGCGATCTCGCCCCAGCGGGCGTCGGCGCCGAGTTGGCGCGGGTCTCCGGCCTTGTAAGGCATGTTCCGGACGATCTTCCAGAAGGTGCCCTCACGCTGCCAGTAGACGTCGGAATAATAGACGCCCGTCGAGCCGTCGGTTCCGGAAAAGAAGTTGCTCCAGAACGCCTCGGCGGCGATCCGTATTCGTGCACGGCCGCCCGGCATCAATTCCATGTCGATGATCGTCCAGGAGGCAACCGAGAAGTCGTAGGCGTCGAAGTACGAGGCTGTCTTTGTGAGCAGGTCGAGCCAGCTTGCCGACGAATCCCAGTCGTTCGTAAACGAGGTCGACACATACTGGGCAATCAGGTCGTGATTTTCCTTGAGAACGGCGTTCTCGAGAACCCGGTGTGCCTCGCGCAGCGTTGATTCGCAAGGCTGAATCGCCTGTGCCGCGGCGAGAACGGGGGTTTTCACCATCTCGAGGTCGAGAATCGTTTTCGGGACGGCCGACGGCTGAATCTGCAGGGCAAGCCGGATGGCGCGCGTCACGCTCGCGACGTAGGGCTCGAACTCCCGGGTCGCGATATCCCATTCCGTGAGTTCTTTCCCCATCTGGTGCGCGCGTTCCCAAATGAGCGCGACGGCGGTGGTGTCGACGGTCACGGAAAGCCGTGTCGTGTCAGTTTCCCGGAGATCGCGGGGAAACAGTCGCCGGCGCAGGGCTACTTTCCCGGCTTTCGCTTCGAGAACCAGCTCCGCGGAATAGGGGACCTTTGACACGGTGAACGTGCCGTCTTTCGCTGCCCATGCGGATTTTTCACCGGCGATGAGCTGGAATTTCGAGTAATCGCTCATCACCAGCAGGGAAGGGTTGATGACCCCGGTATCGACGAGGTCTCCCTCGACGGGGAGACTTGCGAGACTGACGGTTCCGGAAAGTGTATAATATTCCCCGACCGGTAACGGGTTGAAACGCAGGTTTCCCTGGTCGCAGCCCGCGGCGAACAGCATCGCGAGAACGGCGGCAAAAAGCGCCGTCAAGCGATGGAGCCAGAATCGAGAGGATCGCCGGCCGGTTGTCGATCGTGTTTCGCGCATGGATGTACGGATGACCACCTTCTTCTCCCTGTTCTATCTTCGGCTTTGCGACCGGATTCCCGAAGTGCGCCGGTTACCCTCTGGTCACGGAAGGCGAACTGGCGTATCATTGGCCGCGCACATCCAGGCCTGACCTTTTCAACCCGATATGGAGGCACATCATCATGAATACGAACACCCCAGAGGCGATCATCGATACCACCGCCCCCGAAAGCGAAGAAAAACCGCGTTCGAGCAGGGCGAGGCTGATCGGCATTTTCCTGGCGGCTGTCGGATTCATCGTGTTGCTGGTCGTCGGGGTCGCGTATTACGCCTACATCACGTATCTCGACCCTGCAGCCCTGAAGAAACAGGTCGAGACGAGCGCCGGGCTGGCCCTCGGTCTTCCCGTGAGCGTGGGCGAGGTCAGCCTCAGATGGCCGACGATCACCATGACCGGGATGCGCGTCGGGGATCCCGCCTCGAGAACGCTGCCTCTGGTCGAAATCGGCATGGCTGCTGCGACCCCTGATTTCTTCGAACTCCTTTCGGGAAAGGTGATGCTGGAAAGCGTCTTCGTTTCCTCCGTTTCCGCGAAACTGACGCGCGCGGAGGACGGCTCCGTCGTCCTTCCCCCCGGCATGACGGCTGCCTCGGGAGCCAAACCTGCCGAGCCTTCCGCCGGCATCGACTTCGACGTGCGCGGCCTGCCGCTGCGCCAACTCGAAATCGAGCAGGTGCGGGTCTCGCTCGACGATCTTGCGGCAAAAAAAGCGTTTGCGGCCGTCATGCCGCATCTGCTGGTGAAAAAGTCCCTCTCCGGAACCGCCCTGCCGATCGACACCAAGATCACGGTGGAGGGCATCGGGAATGTCGCGATCAAAGGCGAGCTGCGACCCCCTGAGAAGCTTCAGGCGAAGATCCACATCGAAGGGATCGAGGTCGGCACCCTGCGGCAGGTTCTTCCCGCTTCCGTCGAACTGCCGGCCGGCCTCGGCGTGGCGAGCCTTCTTGCAGATGTTGTGCTGACAGGCTCCGGCAGGCTCTCGGTGCGGAACGTGTCACTCAAATGCACGCCGGACATCGACGTGAAGGGCGAGTTCGAGGCGGCATCGCTCTCGCCGCTCCAGGGCTCGGCGACGATCGCCCTCGAGCCGCTGCCGGTGAAGCGGCTGATGGAGCTCGCCGGGAAATACCTGCCGCCGATGCCCGACGTGAAGATCGACGAGGGGCGGCTGGGCGGCGAGGTCCGGTTCGGCATCGCCGGCGGCGAGATGCGCGATATCTCCGCGTGGGCGAAGCCGCAGGGGCTCGTCGTGCGTCACGCGATGCTGCCGGCGCCGCTCAAGCTGGCGCAGGGCGGCGTGAAATACGATGAAGGCCGGGTCGAGTGGGAAAAACTGGCGGCCGAGATTCGCGGCATCACCGTGAAATCCGACGCCGGCAAGGTGGATATCGCGAAGATGACCGGCCGCGGCGACCTTTCCATACGCCTCGATATGTCCGTTCTCACCGGCGATCTGAAAAAGTTCATTCCTGAGGCCGTTCTTCGGGCGAAACCGGAAGGCACGGCCGCCTTCACCGGAAGCGTCGAGATCGACGCGGATGGCCCGACGCTCACGGGCGAACTCGAGGGCGGGAGTATCCGGGCCGTGCCCGCGCCGGGCATGTCGCCGGTCAAGCTCGACGCCCTCAAGCTGACGCTCACGCGCGTCAACGCGAAAAGCGGAACGATCGCGGTCCGGGAGTGCAAAGGCAGCGCTCTCGGCATGACGGCGACCCTGCAGGGATCGGTCAAGAACGGGGCCGATCCGTCGTTCGACCTGAAAGCCAATGCCACGGCCGACCTGGCGGCGCTGAAAGAGGCGCTTCCGATCGAGAACGCCCTGTTCAAGAAGCAGGCCCGCCTTTCGGGAACGGCCGTCGTCGACGCAACGATCGGCGGCAGCCTGAAAAAGCCCCAGCCTGCCGGAAAGCTCGAACTGACGAATGTGGACTTCTCGATCGCGGCCCACGGCGTGCATGTGACCGGCATTTCAGGGACTGCGGCGATCGACCCGGACAAAATCACCATCGGCAGGCTCGCCGCGAATATCTTCGGCGGCAAGCTGGCGATTGCCGGCTCCCTGGCGGACTACCTCGAAAAGCCGCGCGTGGCGGCTTCCGGAACGCTTCACAACGCCGATCTCGGCGAGATCAGGACCCTGATTGCCAGCAACGTTCCCGACTTCCCGGCGGACCTCGGGTTCAACGGACGGGCCGATCTCGACATCGTGGTCAAGGGCTCGGCAGACCAGCCCGAGTTCTCCGGCAACGCCGTCCTCGCGGGGGCGGGATTGACGCATCCGGCGATCTTGCGGCCGATCCGGGGCATCGTCGGACCGATCAGGTTCGACCAGCGCGGTCTCACGACCGAAGGTTTGCAGATGGGCTGGGGAAGCTCGACGGTCAGGCTCGTCGGACGTATGGAGAGCTGGTCCGGCTTCAAGATGGCGTTCCAGTATGACGTTCAGCCGCTGGACCTGACCGATATCGGCGAATTTTTCCTGGCCGGCACCGGTTACCGGGCCCAGGGCTCCGGCACGGGTGCGGGAAAGATCTCCGGCCCGATCGCAAAGATCGTGGTGGACGGCGCGGCGAAACTGCCGTCGGGCGTGTTCGAGGCGCCCGTTTCCAAGGGCGGCTCCACGTTCAAGTTCCCGTTCACCGACCTGACGGCGCCGTTCCGCTTCACCGACGGGATTCTCGCGATCACCGGCGCCCGGGCGAATCTGTTCAGCGGTGAAATGACTGCATCGGGAAAGGTGTTCGTCCGGGAAACGCCGATCCGGTTCGGCTTCGATACCCGGGTGAAATCGCTCCAAACGCAGGAGTTCCTGGCCACGAACACGACGATGAAAAATGTTCTCCAGGGAGGCCTCGACATGAGCTTCATCGCCACCGGCACGACCGTCGGCCTCAACTCGCTCGACGGTGCCTCGACAATGAGCATGGCCTCGGGCAGCTACAAGGCCCCGCCGGTCGCGGCGCAGATCTTCAACGCCGTCGACTTGTCCCAGTTGTCGAGCGGCGTCGTCAAGAGCCTCCAGGGACATTTTGTCTTCAAAAACGGCCGCATGAACTCGGACGATCTTGTGTTCAAGAGTCCCTTCGGCCAGCTTTCCTACAAGGGCTCGGTGGGTCTCGACACGACGCTCGACGGAACGGCGAACCTGGTTCTCCCGCGCGAAATCTGCCAGGGAAGCAAGGTGCTTCGCGACCTCGTCGGCAACCAGCCCAGTCTCGAAATCCCCGTCGGGGTGCGCGGAAGCCTCCTGTCTCCCGGCGTCGATCTGCGCCTCGACAAGCTCCTGAAGAAGGCCGCCGAAAACAAGGCGAAAGACGCCCTGATGGACATCCTGGGCGGAAAGAAGGAACAGGCGCCCCAGCCCGTTGCGTCAGGAACGACCGGCGCCGCTGCACCCGAGGCGAAAAAGAAGGGGATAGGCGACATTCTCGGCGGCGAACTGGGGAAAATCCTTGGCGGCAAGAAACCTGCCCAGGAGCCTGTTCAGCCGCACCCGGCACCGGTGGCCACGGCGCCGGCCCCTGCCGGGGTCACCGGCGCGGCTCAACCGGCATCTTCCCCCGTCGTCGTCACCGGCACCGCCCAGCCCGCGTCGGCACCGGCCCCCGTTGTTGCAACGCAGCCCAAGCCGCTTCCCCCCGAAAAGCAGATCAAGAAGGAACTCAAGGATATCGAGAAAGATTTGAAAAAACTGTTCAAGTTCAAATAATCGTTTCCCTGGATGATTATTTTCCCGGAATCTGGTAATCTCTAGCCTCGAAGAGGAAGGCTGATGAATACGACGGAATTTTCCCTGCGTTCAGAAAATCGCGGTGCGGTCACGCTCATTTACACTCACGGTCCGCTCAATGAAGCGGCCGGAGCGGCGATCCTCAGGCTCGTTCAGGAAAAACTCGATCAGGGCGTGACGAGGTTTGTCATCGATTTCGGCCTTGCCGTGTCGATCACGAGCCCCTGCGTGGCCTCGATTCTGGAGATCGCCGAGAAAATCGTCGATGAAAAGAGCGGTCGCCTCGTTTTTGCCGGACTGACGGACCTCAACCTGAAAGTGTTTGAAATGGTCGGGATTCTTCTCTATGCCGAATCCTGCCGCAACGTCCAGGAGGCCGAAGTCCAGGCGCTCATGTGAGCGGCGGGATCTGCGCCCTGCATCAGACTTTTGGAAGCAGCCCTTCGAACAGGAGCGTCATCACGAGCTTCGTGTTGTCGGTGATGCGTTCCGGCCTTCCCGTTCGGATCCAGTGGTAGATGAGAAAATGCAGCATCCCCAGGATCCCCTGCATCACCAGTTCGGGATCGGTGTCCCGTCTGATCTGCCCGGACGCTTGTGCGCGCTTGATCTCCTCGACCGGCCAGAGCGATCGGGAAAGATACCGTTCGGCGAGCTTCTTTCGCATGTTTCCCTCGGGAATCGACTCGTCGCCCGTGAAAATCCTGAGGAAATTGAAGATCATGGGGGACGTCGCGAACATCTCAAAATACGAATTGATGGCGATTTCCGACCCCTTCCTGAAATCGGTGAAGTCCGTCCGCTCCCTGATCGTTTTTTCTATATTATCGAGGATATGATCGAAGACCTGCATGAACAGACCTTCTTTGCTGGCGTAATGACGGTAAATCGTTGCCTTGCCGACGGTCGCCGCGGCCGCGATGGCGTCGACGTTCGCAAGATGGAATCCTCGCTTGCAGAACTCGGACAAGGCCGCCGTGATGATCCGGGTTTCTCGGGCGATCTGTTTCGGGGTTGCCATATATGCCTCCGGGTATGATACGGAGCTTCGAACGCATGTCCACCCTATAGACCTCCGAACCTTCGATGTCAAGGGGCACACGGCTCGGTCTGGTTTTCACATCGTTTCCCGGGTTGCTGAAAAAGGCCTTGCCGATGCTAATTTCCTGACAGAATTTTCGCGAAGACGGCGAAAGAAGTGTCTGACAGCGATGTTCGATCATGGTACAAATGTTGCTCGCATTATCGTGTCCGCTGAAATGAGATGAAAAACAAGACGAAAAGATTCGAAGGAGGACACCAATGAAGTCGGGCATCCTGAAGAACATTCTTATGCTCACCCTGGCGTTCGGGCTCATCGGAGCCGCTGACGTTTCCGCCGGGAACCCCGGGCAGGGCCATTGCAAAGCGAAGAAGAAGGTCGGTTTCTTCCAGAAAATCGGCCGGGCGTTCGTGAAGGTCGGCGACAAGATCAAGAACAAGATCATGGACACCCACGTTGCCGTGAAGAAGAAGATCACCGGCCGCAAGAACCGGGTCTGGGTTTGCGGACACTACAACAAGAACGGCCAGCACGTGAAGGGCCACTGGCGCTATATCAAGGGCAGCTGCGGCAATAACCCCGGCCAAGGCAATAACCCCGGCCAGGGCAATCATCCCGGCCAGGGGAATGACCAGGGCCAGGGAAATCCCGCTCCGCTTCCTCCTCTGCCCCCTGCTGACGAACCTCCCGCCGGGGAACCTCCAGCTGAAGAGCCGCCTGCCGAGCAGCCCCCGGCCGAAGAACCCCCGGCTGAAGAACCTCCCGCCGAGCAGCCCCCGGCTGAACAGCCTCCGGCCGAGCAGCCTCCGGCTGAACAGCCTCCGGCTGAGCAGCCCCCGGCCGATCAGCCACCGGCCGATGAGGGGACTCCGAAGCCCGGCCAGAGCGGGGAATCCTCCGGTCAGAAACGCACGATCGGCATGCTTATGAACGATCTCGTGACCCTCAGTTCCGATGCCGATGCGGTCAAAGCCCAGGCCATTTCCGCAAAAAAGGCGAAGAAGAACAACGCGGCCGATATCGAAGCTGACTACCAGCTCCTCGCATACGATCGCGAAGCCGATTCGAAGCTCCTGGTCAAGGTCGTGATCAACGATCTCGCGAAGAACAAAGGCCAGAGCGGCATCTACTACGCGGCGTTCCTTCGCAACCTCGGGTCTTATACCAAGGCCGACCGCGCTGAAATCAGCGACGTCATCTCCGCCGTGAAGGCGAACATCCGCCACGAAGCCGCCCAGGGCGGAACCGATAATCCCTACAAGGCTCGCCTCCAGGAAATGAACAAGTTCTAAGCACGAACCACCCTCTCAGAACCGCTCCTCCGGGAAAACCGGCGGGGCGGTTTTATTATATTTTGAATGGAATATATCATTCGCTGTCCTGGCGGGGCGGGGGTGAATCCCGCCCCTGCAACAGGTGGTGCGGCCCATCCCAGGAAAAAACCTGTGTCTCCGTGACTGGTATGTGTGGTTCACGTTGAGAACCAATCCGCAGATGACGCTGATGAAGCAGATTTCGCAGATGAAACTCTGAAAACCTTCTTCCCCCGGAGTTTCCGATCCCTGGCGAAAAAAAACTCGTTTCAAACGTTCGTTCTCATCGGCTCTGCATCAGGTTTTTATCTGCCCTTCATCTGCGGATCCATTCCTGAAAACCTCGTTCTTTTCAACGGAGTATCTCTGTGGTGCGTAGTTTTTCCGGTGTGCGACGCGATCTATGGTGGGGTTGCCAATGGATGGGGGGATGGATACAATGGCGGCATGTCGGAAGAACGCTCATATCGACGGTTTTCTGTTTTCGTTTTCCTCCTCGGGGTGGTCATTCTTGCCGTGACCGTCTGGTGGCTGATGAGGCCCCTCGGCGAACGGCGACTCCACCTCGTTTTCACGGGCGTCTCGAAAGGGCATATCCAGCCGTTCCTGGCGCGGTTTGCTCCCTACCGAGACCAGCGAATGGGCGGGGCGGCGCACAAAGCGGCGAAACTGCAGTCGCTCGTTGCATCGTTTTCCGGCGACCCGTTCTGCATCTTTTCCGTCGGCAGCGAAATTTCAGGCACGGCCGACGCCTATTTCACGCGCGGATCGGCGATCGTCGAGGCGCTCAACGCCTTTCGCCTCGATGCCATGCTGATCGGCAATATCGAGTTCACCTTCGGCCGTTCGCGTCTCGAAGAACTTTCGCGGTTGGCGAAATTTCCCCTGCTTTCAAGCAATATCACCGAAGAAGGCTCCGATTCTCCCCCGGGATTCATGACGCCCGAGCTGTTGCTCACTCCCGGAAACGGGCTTCGCGTGGGCGTTCTGGGACTGACTCCCGAGACGACGCCGGAGCTGACGGCCCGCGGAAATGTGAACGGCCTGCGTTTTCTCCCCCCCGGCCCGGAGATCGCCGTCGCGGTGAAGCGTCTGCGGGGAAAAGGCGCCGACCTGGTGGTTCTGCTGAGCCTGATCGATCGCGAACGCATCGGGAAGCCCGAATGGGATGCGATCGTCGCGGCCGCCCCGGACGTCATCAGCATGATCGACTTCAACGTCGATGCGCCGCCGCCCGCGAAGGAGGACGGCATCGTCATCAAGACGGTCAGCGGGTATAACCAGGGCAAGGAGATCGATGTCCTCGATCTGGACGTGCTTCCTGGCACGGGCGTGACGTCGTTTCGCGGACGGCGCATCCCGATCTGCTCCGATCTCGTGACTCCCGATCCGATGGTGGAAGCGTTGCTTCAGCGTGCGGTTGGCGATATCACCCGGCTGAAGACCGAGCCGGTCGGGGAATTCGCCGCCGATTACGAGCGCCGATACGATGCCGAGTGCCCCATCGGCAACCTCGTCGCCGACGCCATGCGCGAGATGACGGGCGCCGATCTTGCCCTTCAGAACAGCGGCGGCGTTCAGAGCAACATCCGAAAAGGCGCGTTCACGCTCGGCGACCTCTACAACGTGCTGCCCTTCGACAACCAGGTAGTCACGATGTCCCTCTCCGGTCAGGATCTCCTCGAGGTCCTCACGACGTCTGCGTCTTTGCGTCGGGGCGTCCTCCAGATCTCCGGCGGGACCTACACGTTCGCGAACCGGTCGAGTGACGATTTCGATCTGAAAGATGTGACGGTCGGCGGAAAACCGCTCGATCCCGCGCAGGCCTACAAGATCGCGGTAAACAGCTTTCTTGCCGAGGGAGGCGACGAGTTCAGGGGCTTCAAGCGCGGTCGCAATCGCGAATACGGCCCCATCCAACGCGAGGTGGTCAAGGAATACATCCTCCGCCGTTGCGCCTCAGGCCCGATCGAACTTTCGACCGACAACCGCATCATCAAGGAAACTCCCTGACCCTGAACATCTTTTCCGGGCCTGTTACGGGCGCATCGGGGGGGCAACCTCAGTATCGTAGGGGCGGATCGTGATCCGCCCGTGTTGCCGAGGATGCAGGCCGGTTCCCTTCCCGTCCTGATCGAAGCCGGTTTGTGTAAGCCGGTGAACCGTGATACAATGCGCAATCGTCATGTTTAGCACTTCCTGGTTCATGCAAAAACCGAGCGGGGCGCAGGAAAACCTGTTCCGCGAGAATCAGCTCCTGAAGGCCCAGATACAGGAGCTTCTCAGCCTCGAAGAGACGGGGTTCTTCATCGAACTCGACTCGCTGCTGAAGGCAATTCTCAAGAAGGCCCTGATCCTCTGCAAGGCGGAGGCGTCGTTCTTCGCCCTCACCAGGAGCGACCCGTCCCTGCTCGACATCCGGATTTCCAATCTGATCCTCGACGAGAAGATGAACCGCATCCGGGAACAATTCAAGACGGAATACGAGCGCTGGCAGGAGTCCGAGTGCGAGCTCATCACGATCGAGGATTTCATCGTCCTTCCCCTCATCCGTCGCCACCGCATGCTGGGCATCATCGGTCTCAAGCTGAACGCCTCGGCGCCGGAGAACGTCTGTGAGATCCTCCCGATTCTCGCCCGGCAGGCCGCTTCCTCCCTGGAAAGCGCCATTCTCTACGAGAAGATGTTCAAGCGGCTGATGGTGCTGAGCAACGTCTTCATTCTCGGCAAGGAGATCGTGAGCAACATCCGGCTCGACAGCCTCGTCGACAAGTTCCTCTCGATCGCCCGCGACGGGACGAACAGCGACGTTGCCGCGATCTACCTGGTGCGCGGCACGGGCGAGGCACCGTCGTTCCAGCGCGTCCAGACGGCCGCCGGCGAAGGCCGGTTCGCCGACGGACCCGAATCGGGGTTTTCGCCGCTCATCCAGAGTGTCGGGGCCTCGCAGCAGCCGGTCACGCTCGAGCATCTCGATTCGGGACCCTATGCCCGCACCGAACCGGGGAAGGTGAAAGGCGTGAGGCTTCGGAACACCATCGCGATCCCCATGAAGCCGGGAGACCGCTTCCTCGGCGTCATCCAGATCTGCAATAAACACCATGACGAGCCGTATACGCCCGAAGATCTCGATCTGCTCAAGATTCTCGGGAATCAAATAGCGTTCGTTATACAAAATTCCGACCTGTTCGAGAATCTCCAGCGTGCGTATTTCGACACGCTCTCGGCGCTCACCCAGGCGATCGACGCGAAGGACAGCTATACGCGCGGCCATTCCGAGCGTGTGACGAACTACTCCGTCGAGCTGGCGATCGCCTTGGGCCTCGAAAAGAAGGCGATCGAAGACGTCAGGCTCGCCGGGATGCTGCACGACATCGGGAAAATCGGCATTCCCGAGACGATCCTGAACAAGCCCGGCAGACTGACCGACGAGGAATTCAACGTCATCAAGTCGCATCCGGAACTCGGCGTCCGCATCCTGGCCCGCGTCGAGTTCCTCGAGCCGGTCATCCCTCTGATCCGGCATCACCACGAGCGGTTCGACGGGCGGGGATATCCCGACGGCATCGACACGCACAACATCCCACACGGCGCCCGCCTCATCGCGATTGGCGACACCTACGATGCCATGACCTCTGACCGCCCGTATCGGAAGGCCATGGACATGGAAACGGCTCTCGCCGAGCTGATCCGATGCCGGGGAACTCAGTTCGACCCGGATCTCGTGGATGTCTTCGTGACGATGATGCGGAACGCCGCGGCTCGTACCGCCGCGGTGGCCTCAGACGCCTGAACCTGAACGGGAGCAGCCATGCCCTTCAAAGCCCACGGACGGTATATCGAGCGCGCGTTCCTGGCGCTCATCCTGATCACGCTTTCGAGCTTCGCGTATTACTTCACCATGGCCGACATCGAGGAAGTGCAGACGCGCTACCAGAACCGCCACGCCATGCTGATCAAGCTTCTCACGCGCGAGATCGGCGACCTCATGAACCGGCGCGCCGACCTGACGCCCCGCCTCGCCAACCTGCTCGCCGAAGAGGCGGTCGCCTACGCCGTCGTGCAGCAGCCGAGCGGGGAAGTGCTCGCGAAGGCCGAGAGCGGCCTGGTCGCCGTCGAGTCTCTCCAGGAGATCGAAACCCAGGCCCTCCAGTGCACGCACCTGCTCCTGATCCAGCACGAGGACCTGTCGCGCACGATTCCCCTCGTCGAAGCGGCGATGCCGCTGGTCACCGAGAGCAACCGCAAGGTGATCGTCCGCGTCGGCTTCTTCCGGGCTGACGAAGAGGAAAAAATCCGGCAGGTTCGGTTTCGCAACCTGCTGATCTTTTCGACGCTGCTGCTCGGTCTCATCACGTTCTGGGTCATCCGCAAGCGCAACGCCTCGGGGCTCAGCACGGCCTGGCTCGGCGGAACGGGCCTGATCGTGCTTCTCCTCTTCCTCTCCTCGCGCATGACGATCCAGGAATGGTACGAGCGGCACTGGCGTCAGAGCTTCGTCCAGCATGGCATGTCCGTCGCGAAAGTCGTCAGCCTCGCCGCGAAGCGGTTCCTCAAGGCCGGTGAGGAAGGGGACCTGCGCGAGATGCAGACGCTCCTCGATCTCGACGAGAACTACGCGTTTCTTGCCGTCGCCAAGGACGAACAGTATCTTTTCCACTCCGATCCCCAGCTGAAGGGGGCCACCTTCGACCCCGATTCGGCCTACTCCCGCAGCCTCAACTCCGAAATGCCCATCATGGTCCGGATGGCGGAGGAGGGGATGTACGAGGTTCTGGTGCCGATCATCGAGGGTCAGCACCGCCTAGGAACGCTTCGGCTCGGCCTCCGGAACGATTCCGGCCACGGCCCTCTCGGCATCCTCCGGAACAGGCTCACCCTGATCTTCCTCGTCGCACTGATCATCTCGCTCCTGCTCGTGTATCTGCTCTCCCAGCGCGTCTCGCATGACTTGGGCACGTTCATCCAGTCGATGGAGCAGGTGACCGCCGGCGACCTGCGCCAGCAGGTGTTCATCGACCGGAATGACGAGTTCGGCCAGCTTGCCCACGCCTACAACTTCATGCTGATGAGCCTGAAGGAGCGCGACCTGCTCGGCAGGGGGCTGCAGAACTACGTCAGCAAGAGCATCGTCGACAAGACCCTCCGCATGGTGACGACCCAGGAAAAGACCGGCGAGAAGGTGTTCGCGGTCGCGATCTTCGCCTATTTCAGCGGCCTCACCGAAGCGATCAACCGCAACAGCGGCCCGCAGGTGCTGGCCCTCGTTCGCGAGTTCTACCAGACCGTTCGTCAGGTGTGCCAGCCGGGCTCCGGCTGTCACATCCAGGTTCACATGGCCGGGATTCTCGTCCTGTTCGCTCAGCAGAACAGGCACGAAGCGCTGATGCAGGCCGTCCAGGCCGCCCAGATGCTCGACCAGTCGTTCCTCAAGCGCGGCGAGGCCCCGTTCACCCCGCGCCTCACCCTGCACGCCCTCGAGGTCGTCCACGGCGCGATCGACGACGAGGGCCGCGACATGATCTGGCTCGGCGAGGGAATGCTCGATGTGCGGACCTTCTCCGACGTTCAGGACATCGACGAGATCATCATCAGCGAGGAAACCTCGTTCCTGCTCAAGGACGTGGCGACGCTCGACGAGTTCGAGCTGGCCTCAAGCGACCAAGGCCGGGTGCGTGCATATATATTCCGAGGTTTCAAACCTATCGATACGCTTATACGCATCTTCCCCGACTCCTCGCCCTGGACGAAGGTGCTCATCCTCAAGGTCCTCAAGGGCCAGGCTCGCATCGAGCACGTGGACCAGCTTCTCCAGTGGTTCGCCGACCCCGATCCAAACATACGCTACCACGTCATGGACGTCCTCGAACGGTTGAGACCCGCGGGCATCCTCGATTTCGTCGTCCGGACCCTCAGCGAGGAGACCGAAGCGAAGGTGCTGTCGAAGACGATCAGCGTGCTTGGCAAGATCGGCAACGAGGCACACGTTCCCATTCTCGCCGAGAAGCTCCGCGTTGACGACCGGCGCGTCAAGGCGAATACCGTCGAAGCGCTCGAAACGATCGGCGGCAAGAAGGTCTACGAGTTTTTGAACCTGCTCGTCGACGAGCAGGACAACCGCGTTCGGGCCAACATCCTGATCGCCCTCGGCAAATACGGCGACCTGCGCGTCTTCGAACTGCTGACCACGATGATCAAGGATCCCGACCGCAACATGCGCGCCTCGGCGGCATACGCCCTCGGCAAGCTCGGCATGGCGCAGGGCGTCGAACCCCTGATCACGGCCCTTTCCGACAAGGATCCCATGGTGCGTCGCCAGGTCGTCGCCTCGCTGACCGCCCTGAAGGCCGACCTGGATATAGACTCATAGATGAGATAATATATATCACTACATACGAGAGTGTAAGGCTCTCAGGAGGGTTGCGGCATGGATTTCGATCAGGCCTACAGGCTGGCCAACGACGCTCTGAAAGAAAAACGGTTCGACGACGCGCTGAAACTGTTCGAAGAGGCGCTCAAGGCAAAGCCGAACGATATCTACACGATCAACAAGATCGCCATGATCCACAAGGAGAAAGGCGATTTCTCCCGCACGATGAACCTGCTCGAGCAGTCCCTCAAACTCAAACAGGAGGATCTGTACACCAACTACCTGCTCGGGAACACCTATCTCGAGCAGGGCAACATCGAGAAGGCGATCGAGACCCTCGAGCACACCGTCAGCATTGACAAGAAGGACAAATACGCTCGCAACTCGCTCGCGCTTGCCTATCGCATGCGAGGCGACACCGACAAGTGTATCGAGACCCTTCGCGAGGCGCTCAGGGTCTCGCCCGACGATCTCTATAACAAGCTCAGCCTCGCAACGGTCCAGTTCGAACAGGGCGAGGCGGCCGAGGCGACGCGGCTTGCCCAGGAGATCCTCCGGAAGGATTCCCAGAACCTCAACGCGATGGTGCTGCTCGGCCGGATCGCGCTTGAGGAAGGCGACTCCGGCGGCGCCCAGACGTGGCTCAACAAGGTGCTGTCGATCGACGGCAACAACAGCGAGGCGCACTACTACGCCGGGCGGTTGTGTCTCGAAGGCGGCGACCCGGCGACGGCCGCCGCCCATTTCAACGCGGCCCTCCAGACCGGCTCGGACAAGCTGTCCATCAGCAAGAACCTCGGCGTGATCTTCCTCGACAAGGGCATGTTCAAAGAAGCGGAGATCGAGTTCGCCCGCGCGATCTCGCTCGACTCCGAGGATCCCTTCACGCTCAACAACATGGGCAAGCTGCTGCTGCTCCAGGGCCGGCTCGAGGAGGCGCTCAAGTACCTCGAGAAGGCGTTGACCGTGAAGCCCGACTACGCCTTCGCTCATTACAATATGGGCAAGGTCTACCGCGAGCGGAAGGAATACGCATTGGCGATCTGGCATTTCTTCTTCAGCCTCAAATACGAGCCCGACGACGTCTACGCCATGAACAGCCTCGGCCGCACCTTCCTCCTGGCCGGCCTGCCCGAGCAGGCCAGGGACACCTTCGAGAAGGTACTCCGGGAAAAGGACGCCGCCGATCCCTATGCGATCTTCGGCCTCGGCGAGACCTATGAGTCGCTCGAAGAGCTCGAGAAGGCCCTCGCGTCGTACCGCAAGCTGAAGGCCCTTCCCGGCATCGCAAAAAGCCTGCTGGAAAAGGCCGAAGCGCGCATCCGCGCCCTGCAGGGTCGCTGAGATGCTCCGCCGGTTCGACATCACCGCTCCGGATGACCTCGAAGAGCCTCTCTGCGGGCTGGCGGAGCGGCTCGGCCTGATCACCTTTTCGAGCCCCCAGATCGAGGACACGGGCGGCGGGGAAGAGGATTTCTGCTTCACGGGCGAGACGATCGTCAGCTTCCTCGTCTCAACGGTGGAACAGGATCCGGCATATATAGAAAATGAAATAAAAAGGTTTCTCGCCGGGGAAGGCGTTTCTGCGGCGGTGAAACTCGAAGTCCGGGATTACCCTGACAACCAGGATTGGATGGAAGGGTTCCGGATGCATTTCCAGCCGATCCGCGTCGGGGATGGTATCGTCGTGCGCCCTCCGTGGGCCGATCCGCTCGAAAACGAGACGAGAGCGACCGTGATCCTGATCGACCCGGGAATGGCGTTCGGAACCGGGACGCACGAAACCACCCGGTTGTGCCTCACCCTTCTGGCGAAGCTGAAGCCCGAAGGGGGGCGGTTCCTCGACATCGGCGCGGGAAGCGGGATTCTCGCGTTCTACCTCGCGAAACACGGCGCTGCCGCCGTTACGGCGCTCGAAATCGACGGCGCCGCGGTCGAGAACATGCGGAAAAACGCCGCGCTGAACGGGCTTGAAAAGCGAGTCGAGATGATGTGCGGCGACTTGGCTGCGTTCGAGCCGAAATGGCCTGCCGACGGGGTCGCCGCGAATATCACCTCGCCGGTTCTCGTCGAACACCTGGCCCGGCTGGCTGGCTGGACCAGGCAGGGCGCGTGGGGAGTCTTCTCGGGCGTAAACGACGCCAACGCCCCGCGCGTGCGCGAAGCCTTGAAAGCCGCTTCCTGGCGCCTCGACGAGGAAATCACCGAGTCCGACTGGCACGCCTTTCGCTGCACACGCATCTGACACGGGAATAGACAAATGAAAATCGATACTCCGTTCACTCTGAAATATCAGAGTCTGGACTGTATCTCCCGATGGGGCGAGAGACAGTTCATGCTTCGATACCTCGGCATGAGCGGTACCGAGGAGCCGAGAAGATTGTCGTGTTCCTTATGCGATGAGGAGTAACATGAGCAGGATCGAATTCGTTTTATCTTCTGATACCAGAATCAGGAGGCTACAGCCATGAATGCTTTCAACACCCGGATGGTATTCGCATTCCTTCTCCTCCTCCTCGTTGCCGTCACGCCTGTGATGGCAGAAGACCTCGATACTGACGGCTTTGTCCCGACAACGGGAACGGTGGTGTCGAACACGGCCACCGTGAACACCCTCGCCTCCCAATCCGCGACTCCATCAGGGGAAAACGCTCAGGCGAACCGAAGTTCCCAGTCGGATCTTGCGGAGATGGACACTCTCTTGCAATCCTTTGGAGATTCCCTCTCGAGACTGCTCACGGCTCTCTCGAACCTCTTCCGTGCCTTGGCGGGAATCTTTTCCAATAACGTCGGGGAGGTGAGAACCCCGATTGCTGACGCGCCTCCTGCTTCGAACACAGCCTCAACCACTCCCTCGACCACCGCGGCCGATGGCGACCGAAGGAGCGTCCTGAACGATGTCCGGTATGGCATCTCCCGCCTGGCGCAACGGGTTCAGAACCAAGACCCGCAGGCGGCTGCCACCGTCGCCTGGGTCACCCCCTATCTGAACCGGCTCAAAGCCTTCGGCAATCCGGCCGACGCAGACCTGATCCGCTATGCCGATGATATGATCCGCAGGGCCGGTTCCCTGCCCAGTTCGACGACGAGCCGGCCGCCCTCCACCCCGACCACCCAGCCCACTCCGGCGCCCGGCGCGGGAAGGGTTCTTCCCTCTGGATTCGTCAACCCCTGTCCCACGGGGAGGATTTCTCCCTATGCTGGCGACGACGGCTGTGACATTCACGCCCCGGTCGGTACTCCTGTCTATGCGGTCAAGGACGGCGTCGTCGTCTATAACGACCCGTCCGGGCACAGCGCCTGGGAAGGCCCAGGCAACCATACCGGCGCCGTTCGCATCCGCCACGCCGACGGCACGGAATCTTGGTATGCTCACCTTTCCGGCCGCAACCTGAATCTCAAGCCAGGGATGCAGGTCAAGGCCGGGACCCTGGTCGGCAATGTCGGCATCGCCAACAACGTGCCACACCTGCATATCAGTATCTTTTACTCGCGCGGCGGCGATTCTGGCGGGTTCATGGATCCGTTCGAGCTTGCGGACGCCCTCCGCGGATGAAGGGGGAAACTATGAAGAATACTCTGATGATCGTGGTTCTGACCCTGGCTCTTCTGGCGACGGGTTCCGCATCGTGGGCGGAAAATAACGTCGAGAATCCCGCCTTCGCCCGCTGGAAGACGTTCCAGCCCGGGGCAATGGTTCGCTACCAGGAAGTTCTCCACTGGGATGAAACTCTGATCGAGACCCAGATCACCTTCACTCTCCTCGAGCGAAACGATGACAAGGTCGTTCTCGAAAAGGCGACTGCCGAATTCGAGCGGGGTGTTGCACAGCCGGCTCGCACGGAGCGGATCGAGTATCTCGCCCGTGTCTCCGGCGGCGACCCGATGGTCGCGAACGTTCCCGAAGCCGAGATCGTGCAGGGAGGGTTGGAGGAGCTGGAGATCGCCGGCCGAAAGATGAAATGTCGCGTGGAGGAAAGCTGGATCCGGCAGGGCAAAGACTCAGCCTACACCCGTTCCTTCTTCAACAAGGCCATCCCGGGATGGCTGGCGAAGCAGGTGGAAGGAATGGATTCGCCACGGCCCGTCATCCATCGGACCCTGCAGGTGGTGGATTTCCGCTCCCAATAGTCGAATCGAACTTGAAATCCGGGACGTGATACCGAACTCAACATTCCGTATCACGTCCCGGAATCTGTTTCAGGCGACCTGGCCGCCCGTCATCCCCAGGAAACCTGCAGATGCATATCTCCGGAGTTTCCCCTGATGCGTCGAAGTCTGTCCTGAGTCTCCCGAAGCGGGCGAGGGGCATTTCATGCGTCGATCCCCATCCAGGACGAACGGCGTCGAGTGTGCATCACAGTGTCGTGTTCCTTGTGAGGCGGGGAGGCACGGTGGAGACGTCGAGGTGCAGATGATGACGGGCCTTGATCTGAGACATGTGTTTGATCAGTGGCAACAGCGGATTTGCTCTCGAGACGTGGTGAATCCCCAGAGATGTCTGAAAGCCTCTCTGTGGAAGTTTCATCTCCTCCTTCTTCCCGGGCGTACAAAGAAACATCCCCGGGCCTTGCGGCCCGGGGATGTTGGTTATCGCGGCTACTTCGAGTTGCTCTGCCGAAGGAGAGTGATGTATCTGTTGTAGGCTTCGCGATAATCGTTGAGCGCCTTCTGCGAATCGGACCGCAGCATGTTGCTCCGCACTTCTTCGTCGGGGTTTTCGGTCCCGCCGATGTTGGTCACGATCGAGATATACTTGTTATAGGCCTTGATATACTCGGCGTGCGCGTTCTTCAGCTCGCTGGAAGCGTTGGTGGAGGTGACTTCCGGGACGACTTCGGGAACGACTTCAGGAACGACTTCGGGGGCTACGGCTGTTTCGACCGGGGCTGCGGCGGGGGTCTGAGAACCGCTGACCGGGATTTCGCCGGAGGTCGAAGGCATGGTGACAACACCAGTGCTGGCGGAAACGCTGCTCGCGGGCAGGTTGTTGCCGTTGCCGATGGTCTGCTTCTGGCGCTTGTACTTCTTCCAGATGAAGTAGCCGGCGACAGCCGCGCCAACGATGACGAGAGCGGGGATGAACAGGGGGCTTCCGATGATGCCGCCGATGAAGCCGGCGATACCGGAGAACAGGCTGCCGATCATGCCGACGATTCCACCGAGAGCGCCGGTGATGAAGCCGCCTGCGGCCGCAACGCCACCGCAGATCGTGGTGCCGATTCCGGCGATGCCTGCACCTGCGCCTGCCACTGCTGCGACAGCTCCGCCCGTGCCTGCTGCCACTGCGCCACCAGCGAATCCGACGGCGGACGCGATGGTCGGAGCGGCGAGAATTGCTGCACCTGCGACACCGACTCCGATGAGAGCCGATTTAACGGGATTGGCCTTGACCTTTTCCTTGATCGTCGAGAACAGGCCTGCTTCGGCACTGGTCACGAACGACGTCAGGAGCATCACAACGGCCAAGGTTGTCGCAAGGGACCTGAGTAAGCTGCGATACAACCTCATATGGATTCCTCCTTCAGTTGAGTAGGAACAGAAATGAAACGGATATGGACTTCCTTTCAGGACACCTCCAGGACGTATGAAATGGTTTGGATTGGGTAATAGGGTTGGGTTTGGGTGTTTGGGTATAAAGAAGAAACCCCGCCTCGGGTAAAGCGGGGTTCCAGCTTTAACGAATTGAGCGTGAGGTACCTGCGTTACTGCTGGACTCCCCTTCGCTTTTCAAGGACCGTTCCGTGAATCTTGTATTCGATTATACGAACGGTTCGGAAGAGCGTCAAGAGGTCCGGTACCCCGATTTGGATTATTTCACCATGCCCATCTTGAGGGTCAGGTTCATGCGGGTGTCGATCTTTTCCTTCTTGCCGCCGCCCAGGTCGTTTTCCATGACCATGACCATGTTGCTGACGACTTCGTTCTTGACCATGATGCCGGTCTTGTGGGCGAACCAGATCTTGCCGTCGGCCTTCACGTTCAGGTTGATGCTGCCGGTGTCACCCTGCTCGGAAACGACGTTGGAACCGAGCTTCACGCACTCCTGGCCATCGACGGTCTCGAAGCCGAGAACGGTGTATTTCACCTTCAGCGGAATCGGCATCTGGGGGTTGGCGGCGATCGTCGAATCCCAGGTGTCGCCCACGCCGACCGGGGTGGAGGGGAACTTGATCTGCATCTGGTTGAAGTTGGCCTGCTGATCCATGCCTTCAGACTCGATGACTTCGCCGTTCTTGGCCATCTTGACCTTGATGATCTGGCCGATCGCGGGGAGCTGGGTCGGCTGATCGTTCACGGTGATCGTGCCTTCGGTGATCGTGGTGGTCATCTCGATGTTGCCGTTCTTGTCGACGCCGGTGACCTTCTGCTCGAGGGACATGCTGGTCTCGAGGTTGGTCTTCTGGGCGCGCTGCATGGCGGTGACGACCGTGTTGCCGTTGATGTTCATCTTGTACTTGGTCGTGGTGCCGGGGGCCGGGTTGTACTGGAGCAGGACCTTCTCGGCGGCCATGGCGGAAACGGACATACCAATGAGGAACAGCACGCTGAGAACGATGGCAATACGCTTCATGTAGAAAGAATCTCCTTTCACTCTCCAGGGTTTCAGCCCTCGGATGTTTCCCAAACTGGTTTGATTCCCCTCAACCTCTCTTCAGAGGCTGATTCGGCCCGAAGATACCATAGGCTATGTCCTCTGTCAAGTACAAAGCGCTCTTGTATCCCGTTCCTCCATCGGTATATAATCACGGCGTCAGCCGCGGATGCGCGACAATCTACGGGAAAGGTCGACCGGACTCTGAGCCCCCGCACAGATGTATCTTACAAGCAGTTCGAGGACGTGTATTTCGAAAAACGCGTCTGGTTGCCGTCCGCCAACGTTGCCAATTTCCTGCTGATGTTCACCAGATGCAGCATTGGCGGCCGGTCGAAGCTGGGAAGCGAGTCATTTTCGAATCTCATCGTCACGCTTTCCGAAAGCGAGTTCGTCCCACGGACGCTCGTCTTCTGGAATACCGCCGTCAAGGCCTGCATGGAAGGCAGTCCGCTCATCCCCGCCATCACGCGGATCGAGCGTGCCGGCGTGAAAGTGCTGGTCTCCGGCTTCGCCCTCGAACGCCTCGGGCTGAAGGGACAGCTTCGTGTCGGAAAACTCGCCAACACGATCGACCTCCTCGAAGCCATCAATAAAGCCCAGAAAATCGTCACCTTCTAGAAGAGTTCACCACAAAGGCATCAAGCCGCAAAAAAATCAAACTGCGGCTATTCAATGCCTGCCGGTCATTACATCTTTTGTAGGGGCGGGTTTCAAACCCGCCCGCGAGATGAAGCATGGGGATCGAATGTGAACACGATGGGAGCAAAAACAGTTCTTCCCTTTCGTGTCTTTGTGCCTTTGTGCCTTTGTGGTGATTCGTGTTCGGTACCCCTGCATCCCTTTTCTGATGCGCATGTCCGCACGATGAAGGAAAAAATACGAAGAGAGTTGACACGGAAAACGAACCGTGATATCATCATTTCACTGACGTGGAGGGCGATTAGCTCAGCTGGCAGAGCGCCTGCTTTACACGCAGGTGGTCGGCGGTTCGAGCCCGTCATCGCCCACTGCAATTGCCCGTCACGAAGTGTATCTGGGGACGTAGTTCAGTTTGGTTAGAACGCATGCCTGTCACGCATGAGGCCGCGAGTTCAAATCTCGTCGTCCCCGCTGCCCAAGGCCAGATAGCTCAGATGGTAGAGCAACGGACTGAAAATCCGTGTGTCGTTGGTTCGATTCCGACTCTGGCCATTTTTTGTTGTTTCGGCGGCATAGCCAAGTGGTAAGGCGAAGGTCTGCAAAACCTTTATACATCGGTTCGAATCCGATTGCCGCCTCTTCTTGATCCGTCACGAGAGAAGGCCCCGGTCCATGAGCCCGGGGTCTTTTTTTGCGTGCCCGGCAGGGCGGCCCGAAAAATGAACGAGGCCCGGATCGTCAGGATCGGGGCCTCGTGGAGCCGTTGTTTTGAGGTGTGTGTTATTGGGCGGATGCGGCGGCGGGCTTGAGCGGGTAGTGTGCGCCGAAGATTTTTTCGGCTTCGGCGGCGAACTGGGCTTTCTGGGCGGCGGACAACTGCTTGTCGGCGGCGGCCTGCAGGTGGCCGAGGAAGCGGAGATTCTCGGTCAGGACGTCGGTGGGGTAGCCGGAATACTCGTAGCAGCCCCAGCCGAGTTTCGAGGGAGTGCGCTTCAGCCGGGGGAGTTCCTTCCCGAAGTATTCCAACACCTGATCGCGCACGGCGGCAACGACCAGTTTGTCGGTGGCGGCGGTGCCGAGAGCGAGTTTCAGCTTCCAGGCGAAGGAGCGGCAGGGATTGAGAGCATTGTGCCCCTCGCGCAGAACCTCTTGCTCGAGTTTGGTTCCGCCGTTGGCGGCGGCCAGATACTCGGCCAGCGTGCGATCCTGGCTGAAATAGCGTTTGAAATCTTTCGGAATGCCGGCGATCAGGTTGTGGACGGAGATGACCACGTTGTGGCCGCAGGAAACGGCGGTGTAGTCGGCGAAAAACTCGTTGAGGGCGAGCAGGTTGCGCGTGGCGGTGAAAATCTGCGTGCGGGTCCAGCGGTTCTTCGGGTTCGTGCGGTGCAGAACGTGCGTCACGAGCTGGTAGAACACATGGTGGCCGAACTCGTGCACGATCGTGTCGAGAAACCGGTGGAGGTCGTCAGCCTTGCGGACCGGAACCCACAGCGTGCCGATCGGGAAACTATAGGCGGCACTATCGAACACCACGTAGTCGTTCATGTTGTCGGCAAGCGACTGGGTGAAACTTTTGCCGAGACGCTCGCCCTGAGCCTTCACGAGATTCTCGAGATGGGTCAGATCCTTGCTGGTGAGTTTCTGCGGCGAGCTGAGATACTCCTTCTTCAGCTTGACGGGCCGCAGGAAAAACCACTTGTCCCCCACCCGGTCGGCCTCGTGCGCCATTTCATACCCGCTCATCGTCGCGAACAGCAGGGTGTTCTCCTCGACGAACGCGGCCAGCCCCTTCTGGTCGGGGGTGACGCCGGCCGCCGTCCAGACGTCGCGGGACGGGAAATGGGTGTCGGTGTACAGCATGATCCGGACGGCGCGGTCCATCGGGATGCCCCAGCCGGTGACCTTTTTCACGGCGTCGTTCAGGTGGCCGATCAGCTTCTTCAGCGAGCGCTCGTCGGCGTTCGAGACCTGGCGGCTGCCCATGACCGTCACCCGATAGGCTTTCGAGACCACCGGCTCCTGGCCATTCGACAACTGTGCCTGGGCCGCGAGAGGCAAGGCCCAGAGCAGACCGGCCAGGAAAAATGAAAACGCGAGATACTTCAGGAACCGGGGAGCTTTCTGTCGACTCATGGTGGTATATTCCCTTTCCCTGGCAAACATGATAAGAATCCTTTCTTAGTATACCTGAAGGGGGAGGGTCCCGGGGAACCTCCTGTCGATCGGGAAAGACAGAGCGTATTCGCCGTGCGCGCAGGAAAGGGGAGAGCATGAACAAACTTCTCGGGATCCGGTTGCTGTGTCTGAAAACAGGATGTCAGGAGATCGTCACCGAGTACGATATCCTCACCGAGGACAAACATTCGGTCCGCATTTCCATGGCAGATCACACGGGCGAGGCCGACGAGCGGACCATCAAGCGAAAATGGATCGGAGAGATCACGGAATATCCGCTTGGCGACGACGGCGTCGAGTTCAAGATCATGTGCCTGCCGGAAGCCAGGACGGAGGCTGCTGAGTCCCTGCGCAGCGCCATGATGGAATACGTCGGGCGTCTCCGGGCAACGGCCGATGCCCTCGAGAAGGCCGCCGGCGAGTTCATGCTGGGAAAAGGCTGATCATGTCGAATTCGGGAGATTTCCGCCCTTCTCCAGACGCAGGGCGATTGCGGACTTCCTCTGTGCGGGACGCGAAAAGCAAAGGAAATTATAATATGACTAAATATATTCGGTTGAGCGTTCTTGTCGCCCTGGGCGCGCTTCTCCTGTTCCCCACCGGCAGCGCCCGAGCCGTCGATGCGGGAAAGAGCGGTCGCACGATGGAGTTCATCGACGGCGAGGGAAACGTGCGGACGGGACCGAACCTTCGTGACAAGATCCTGTTTCAGCCCGCCACGGGAACGCGGTGTCTCGTCGTTTCCGAGAAAGGGCCGTGGAAGGAAGTGAAATTCGATGACGGTTCGACGGGATGGTCGCACCAGAAGAACCTGAAAGCCGTCGAAGCCGCTTCCCCGGACCGAGTCGGCGCACCGTCCGAGGATGCCGACGGAAGCGTGGTTTCCGCCATTTCGGGCGGGCCGGACTCGTATGCCCTGAGCGCCGCCGTTCTCCGGCGACTGGAGGGGAAGGAACTCGACGACCTGCGCCGTTCCTTCCCGTGCGCCGCCGGCGACGTCTACGCGATCCGGTTGGCGAACGACGACCTGGCCATCCTGTGCGCGGCCGAGGGCCGGTTTTCGGGCAAGGAGACTTTTTCCCTGCGCGTGAAAACCGCGGGCCTTCACGAGATTCCGTGGCAGAAGATGGATAAGGAGACGAAGAAGGAAAAGAAGGAAGTCGGCACCCGGACCGTTGTCGTATACGAGGAAGCGCCATAGCACGTCGCGTTCCCGTTCACCCTTCGACAGACTCAGGGCGAACGGGCAGTTCGCAATCTGCAAGACTCGGGAGAGACGCCAAAGGCCCCGGTTGAGATCGCCGGGGTCTTTGTATATCGTATGGTATTAATGCCTACTTCTTCCCTGACGTCTGGATGGTCGCGAGAACGTTTTCGGCCCATGCTTTCGCGGTTTTCGAACCTTCCGTTCCCCAGTAATGGAGGCCGTCGCCGCCGCCGGAGGGGTATTTCGTGAACGGGCGGGAATCGACGAACGTTCCCTGGTCGCCGATCGTGGCCTTGATCGTCTCGCAGAGGCGGTCCTGGGCCGCGATCGATTTGACGTCCTCGCGGGCGCGCGGGGGGCCGACCCAGACGAGGGTGCAGCCGGCTTCCTTGGCGGTGTCGATGATGCGCTGAGTTTCGCGCTTCACCGTGGCTTCTGAAGCGCCGAACAGGTTCGCGCCGAGCGAAACGACCAGGACGGTCGGCTTGTATTCCTTGATCAGGTCGGGGAGAGACGGCGTGGCGCGCGGGGTGCGCCAGTCGGCCGGGCGGTCGACCTTTCCCTGCTCGTCACGGCCGTAGTAGCCGCATTTTGTCACCGTTCCCTGATACCACCACGAGGGGGAGCTGCCGGCCACGCCGTAGGTGCGTATCTGGGCGCCGGTTTCGCGCATCGCCGCATCGATCGTTGAACCGTAGATGCCGACCGTGTGCGAGTCTCCAATGTGCAGCACGCGCTGGCCCGGCCCGATCAAGGGAGTTCCGTCAGGTAGGGGGTTCGGAGCGGGGGCTGTCGAAGCCGCAGGAGTCGTTGCAGGGGAGGACGGCCCTGTGCCTGACGGCCGGCTGCCGGAAGCCGGGGGACTCACCGGCGCGGGCGCACTGGCGACCGAGCCCTGCGACGGGGCCTGCGAGACGGCGATCGAGTCGGACGGTGGTGCGATAGGCGAGGATGGTTTCGCCGTGTCGGCGTCGCCGGGCAGGCGGAGCTGCCAGCCCACCAGGATCAGGTTCGGATTCTTGGCGAGCGATGGGTAGCGGTCCACGTTCAGGCGGACAATCTCCTGATACCGGGCGGGATCGCCGAGGAGGCGTCGGGCGATCCCGCTCAGGTAGTCGCCGCTTCTGACGGTGTATTCCATGGTGGGAGCGGACGGAGCGGCAACGGGCTCCGTCGTATCGTCTGACGCTACGACGGCCGTCACAGAGGGCGCTGAGGACTCGTCGTTCGCCGGTGCTTCCTGAGCGACGGTGACCGAGTTGCCAGAGAACGGGCCGGCGTGAACCGAGCACGCCGCAAGAAGCCCGAATACCACGCCGAACGACATTGCCGCCCTCCGGAACGTCAGATTCCAGGTCATAACGATCCTCCCTTGGTTCCGATTCTGTCGGGAGTCGGATTGCTTTCTTCAAGTATCCCGGCCGACACGACGTTCGTCAAGTCGAACGCCTGAACAAGCCCGGGTCGCCGTGTTGACGCCGGGAAGCATGCCTGTTCGAGCCTGTGGTATGATGCGGCAAGCGGAGCATCTGCCGGGAGCCGGGAGGGATCGAATGCTGAGTCCGGGGTATCATCCGAATCTCGACGTCGAACGACTGCCCGTTTCAGCCGAAGTGAACAACGGGGTCGGTCTGCCGTTCGTGATCTTCTGCCTTCTCCTGGCGAACGGTGGCATTCTTGGCCTGGGCGTGATTTGCTTTTGGCCGCCTTCGCAGTATTTGCCCATGTGTATATTGGCAAGTATAAGCGTGCTGCTGCTTTGCGTCGCCGGATACGGGCGGGTGCACCTCGTGATCACCGAACGGTATGTCGACTGGATGGCCTCGCGCATTCCGTTCGTCACCACGCGCTGGAGAGAGCCTCTTTCGGCATACACCCAGATCGCCGTCCGCGAAGTGCGGCCGTCCGTTTCACTGGTTTCGTTCAGGCCGGGCGAACTGACCCGCTACACGCTTTCCGACGAGGGCAGGAAATCCGGACGGGATGTGAAACTGGTTGAGATTCTTCTCCACCATGGCGCACGTCCTGACGAAAAGTCTGTGGCGCTTGGGTGCTTTCTCCTCCAGGACAAAAGGTGGCAGGCGTTTGCCGAGTTGGCGGGAAAGACGTTCAATCTCGGCCTTTTGAAACTCGAACGGTGAATTCGCCAGATACCTCCGTGTTATGTTGCTAAAAAATGATCTAGTATCTTTTCCCGAATTCTTTCACTCGTCGCGGCATATTCTTGGATGATTTTACGGTTTCTCTCATCAGCTAAAAACCAACCCTCATCCTCAAACCCAACATCTTCATTCCAAATAACAGTCTTCTTTCCATGATGCTTGACAATCACAACATTTTCTTGCTTCGTTTTGCCATTGTCGGCCAGAAAGTCTAGCGCTTCAGTCGGAATTGCCCACCATTCTAATGATCCGGCAGTAACTCCGATGCAAAGCACCATTTCATATTCAGATTTTTTCCCGTGCATTTTGGGATGTCTAATCTGTTGAAATCTAAAATTAGGATTCTCAGATGATGCTTTCAATTCAATCCTAATTTCCTTGCCAGTTTCTTTTGGGGTCCAGCCAATGTCAAAATAGTCCGTAGCTTTTCTTTTCTCCCAGCCGTCACCTTCAGAAAACAGCCAGAATTTGGCAAACATAGGAGCCCACTTCTCGCCGAATGATTTGCCCGGCATTTCCGGGGTTTCATGTACACTCTGCGGGATTTTTCATGTGGTAGAGGGCTTACGTCCCGTCAAGTGGTGTAATTTCTGGTCATGGTTTCCTGGATCGGC